>CALAJP010000025.1 GCA_937922815.1 uncultured Saprospiraceae bacterium | reverse complement strand
AATGAAGAGCATCAAGAAAATCAAAAGAATCAGAGTTTAGACAATATTGAGAATGATTAATATGATGAGCTATGATTTTAAGAAATGAAGAGCATCAAGTAAATCAAAAGAATCAGAGTTTAGACAATATTGAGAATGATTAATATGATGAGCTATGATTTTAAGAAATGAAGAGCATCAAGAAAATCAAAAGAATCAAAGTTTAGACAACAATACTTCGGTAACTTTTTTCTTTTACTGAGTTTTTAAAATATAACTATTTGATTATCAGTATTTTACAGTTTTGATGTCTATTTCATAATACATTGAATATCAGCTTTTTATAAAAAGTTACCGAACTGTTGAGACAATATTGAGAGTGATTAATATGATGGACTATGATTTTAAGAAATCAAGAGCATCAAGGAAATCAAAAGAATCAAAGTTTAGACAATATTGAGAGTGGTTAATATGATGAGCTATGATTTTAAGAAATCAAGAGCATCAAGAAAATCAAAAGAATCAAAGTTTAGACAATATTGAGAGGGATTAAAAATCAAAGTTTAGACAATTAGTAAAATAAATGGCAAACAATGCTTAAATTTGGGAATAAAGAAAAGACAGGAAGCTATGATTAACGATAAGTATAAATTTTCTGAGATAACATCTAAAATCATAGGCTGTGCCATGGAAGTACATACACAATTAGGAAACGGATTTCAAGAAGTAATTTATCAAAGAGCATTAGAAATTGAAATGGCAAACCAAGGACTTAGTTTCAGTAGAGAGTTTGAAATGCCAATTTATTATAAAGAACAACAAATAGGGACTAGGCGAGTCGATTTTTTAATCAATGGTGAAATAAGTGTAGAATTGAAAGCACTGATAAAACTTGAAGATGTGCACCTAGCACAAGCCATTAATTATTTAGAAGCCTATGATTTAGAAGTTGGATTGCTCATTAATTTTGGAGCAAAAAGTTTACAATTTAAAAGGCTAAACAATAAATCCTTTAAACAACAAAATCAAGGAAACCCACTGGTTATCAAAAAGAAACGGCGTATGAATTGATAGAACGATATTTTAAGAAAAGAAGATTGAGGAGAAAATCTTCTTTAGTTTTTCCTCCAAATCCAATTCCTCATATTTCCTAAGTCCAGAATAATTTTCAACATTCAAAAGGTCAGTTTTTAAATCAATTTCATCTTGATGAACAGAAAAGAAAATGTTCTTTTTAGAAAAATAATCAGAAAGATATTCTTGTTCCGTTTGCCCAGGGGTAGGAATGAGCAATGCTTTTTTCTCTAATTTTGCCAAATCCAAAATAGTGCTATATCCCGAACGGCTAACAACAATATTAGCCTCGTTCATTACTAGGTTTAGCTCTTTTCGAGTCATAAATTGACGTATTTCGAGATTGTCAGAATATTCTGTTCCTTGTTTCTCACTTTTTCCCAAGACCATAAGATATTTTCCACTTAATGACTTGATTTGTTCTTTTAAAATAATTTCGAGCTGCGTTCTTTGTGGTTCAGGCCCACTAAGGATAAAAATAGCATCCCATTTTATGGTTGGGGTGTTTTCTTTTTGCATTGTAGAAACAGCCCCTAAATAATAATAAGGAATCGACAACGCTTCAGCATGGGATAAAAAACCTGCCAAACTGTGTTCTTTTTCTCTGTCAGGAATCAAACAGGCATCAAATCTATTAATAATCATTTTAGAAAACCAACTGGCGATACCATTTAGGAAACGAAAGGGAGTAATTAACTGAATTTGATGGCAAATAAAAAGGCTAGGAACACCACAACACATACTTCCATAACGATTGTCCGAAATGACAAGGTCGAAGTTGTGTTTTTTAATCCATTTTCGAATCAAAAAATGTTCTTTCAGCATACCCAATGAAACTCGATGCGTTGCTGCGGCTACATTCCACAAAATATTTTTGTATTTGTATTCAACTCCATAGCTAGGCAGTTGCCAAACATCATCATGACCAAATTCTTTTTCTAACAAGTATTTAGCCCGTCCATCAGAGGCTAATTGAACCTCAAAACCCATTTTTTTGAGTGTTTGAATAATGGGAATACTACGGGTCGCATGCCCCAATCCCCAATTCAGAACCACAAAAAGTATTTTTTTTCGAGCCATTTTTTTATTTGAACGTACACCAAAAGGGTATGTTTTTTCATTAATAATAATAAGTAATAGATACTCACGAAAGCCTAAATGTAAATTTATGGGCTATGAATCGTCAAAAAAGGAATGTATATATAGAGAATGATAAAAAATACATAACTTGTTTGTTAATTTGCAAAATTAAGAAATTGAAGGTTTAGTTTCGTTTCAAAAATTTTATATTGTACAAAATACAAAAACATGAAGAGAAGTCATTTGGTCATATTAATTGTTTTGATTACGCTTATCATTGATCAGGCTATCAAAATTTGGGTCAAAACTAATATGCATTATGGCGAAGATATTCTTATTTTCGGAATGGATTGGGCGAGGTTTCATTTTGTAGAAAACAAAGGAATGGCGTTTGGGATTACTTTTTGGGGTGATTTTGGAAAGTTGATATTGAGCTTGTTTAGATTGGTTGCTATAGGTGGATTGATTTATTATATCAAAATATTAATGGAACAATTACCGCCCAAAGGGTTGATTATTAGCTTTGCTTTGATATTGGCAGGAGCAATTGGAAATATATTAGATAGTGCTTTTTATGGTCTTATTTTTTCAGAATCGTATCATGGAGCACCTTTGGCTACCTTTTTTCCGCCAGAGGGAGGTTACGAGTCCTTTTTGTATGGTAGGGTAGTAGATATGTTTTATTTTCCGATGGTAAATACTTATTTACCCGAATGGTTGCCGTTATGGGGAGGAAAGCCTTTCCAGTTTTTTAGGCCTGTATTTAATTTTGCCGATTCTGCAATATTTGTGGGTGTGTTGAACTTGTTGTTATTCCATCGTTCATTTTTTAATGAATCAACTAAAAACCCTCAAGAAATCGAAAATATTCCAGAGGAAGCGATTCAGCAATATTAGAAAAGAGACATAATAAAAAAACAGCCTATAAATACAATAACTTATAGGCTGTTTTTGAATGGAACAAGGATTTAGTTTTATTGACTTTCCTCTTCTTCCTTTACTAGTAATTGGAATCCATTTCCGTGAATATTTACAATTTCAATATTTTCGTCTTGACGAAGGTATTTACGCAGTTTGGTAACAAAAACATCCATGCTTCGAGCGGTAAAATAGGTATCTTCATGCCATATTTTCTGCAATGCTTCTGACCTTGGTAGAATATCATTCATTTTCAAGCAAAACATTTTTAGGAGTTGAGCTTCTTTCGGAGATAATTTTTCTACGGGGTTTTCTGGATTTTCGGGATCAAAAACCAATTTCCTCAATGGAAAATTAAAATGATACTTTCCTATTACAAAATCTTTGGTTTCGTCTTCCTTCTCAGGAGTGGCGGTACTACGTTTTAGGATGGCTTGTATTCTATAAAGCAATTCTTCAGCATTGAATGGTTTTGATAAATAATCATCAGCACCAATTTTGAAACCTTCAAGAATATCTTCTTTCATGTTTCTTGCCGTCAGATAAACAAAAGGAATAGTACTATTGATTTTTCTAACCTCCTTGCCTAATGTAAAACCGTCCATTTTTGGCATCATTACATCAAAAATACACAAGTCAAAATTATCTTTTTTGAACATACTCAATCCTTGAAGCCCATCCGTCGCCAAATGCACCTCAAAATCGTGTAATTCTAAATATGAACGAAGAACATCTCCAAAGTTTTGGTCATCTTCTACCAATAGTATTTTTGAATTATTTGTCATGTTTTTAAATTCTATTAACGGGTTAGTTTTCTTTCAAATTCAATGTAATTTATCAAAAAAATGATAATTCAGCCTTATTTTTAAGACTAAAATTTTAACATTTCACTAATATAGAAAGAAAAAATTACGATTTTAGTATTTGTATATGAGTAAAAGAAACGATTTTTTAAGAATTTTTCTACTTTTTGATTGAATAGAGTTTTTTATTTGAGCTTATATTGTAAACGAATCCATTAATTTATTTCTAAATTTGTATTGAATAAAAAGAAGTTAGAATGAGTTTTATTTGCCGTATTTTAATTTGTGTTTCCCTATTTATAGGATGTCATCTATATGCCAATTCGGATACTTTTGAAATGGGAAACGAAGCCTTTCATAAAGGGGATTATAAACGGGCTATTGATTCATACCTTAAAACGATGGAAGAAGAAGATGCTTCGGTTTCGGTTCTTATCAATTTAAGTAATGCCTATTTTCAACAAAAAGATTATGCAAATAGTAGGTTATACATAGAAAAAGCGGCTTTGATAAAGCCTTTTCATCCTGCTATCAAACAAAACCGCAAGATTATTAGAAATAAAATTAATAGCGACATTATTCCTGTGCCCTTGTTTTTTCTAACGGCATCTTTGTTTTGGGTTTCTTCTTTGTTTTCGCCCTTGGTTTGGTTTATTTTAGGAATCATCAGTTCAATTACTGTTTTATATATCGTTTATGCGAGAAAATCAAAAACAGGTTTAGTGAGTGCTTTGTTTTTGGTGTTTCTTTTTGCGACCTTAGGTTGGCATCGTTCTCATGCTCTGAGTAATCAACACGTAGTGGTTATTAATAAAGAAACGGCTTTTAGAAATAGTCCTTCGGAAGTTGCGGAAGAACTCATGCTATTGAAAGCAGGGGAGAAAGGAACTGAAATTGAGCGTTTCGGAGATTACTCAAGAATACGTTTAGAAGATGGAAAAATTGGGTATGTAGATATCGAAAATGTTAGTTTCGCACACCTTTAGCGTTTTATAATGAAAAATAAATAATGGAACTCAAGTAGCCTTTTTGTTGTTGTAACAATAAATTACAACAAACCGAATGCAATGAGAACATCATTTAGAATTTCATCTATCATTACTGTTATTGTTTTATATACATTACCGATGGTCGCTCAATCCGAAACTAAGACAAAGGTTTCAAAATGGTCTTTTCCTGTGAGTTCATTTTATTCTTCCTCTACATATAATACATACGATGACTTTTCTGACTCAGAAGAGAAAACAACAGCAATTATTGGGGTCATGGCTTCTGCTGAATATACAGTACTCAAACAATGGTCATTAAGAGGAGGTTTTCAAGTTCAGAGCCTTTTGAATAACACTCATAATACAGTAAATAACTTTATTATGATTAAGCATAATGCGATTGAGCAAGGAAAGGGACCTTATTTTGGGTTTTTATATGGTAAATCGCTCATTAATTATGAGGATTTTTCAGATATAGAGGGCGGTGAATTCATCATTGGTTATGAAAAGAAATTAGGTGATTTGATACCGTTTTTCATAGAAATGAACTTTAATTGGAACGATTATTTTGATGAAACAGAAAGAAATTATGACTATTCACAGGGAATAGGGTTTAAAATAGGAATTAAACTATAACCTTTCAATTTACCTACATTTTTCATATATTTAGTTGATATTTAAAAGTATATCTCATAAATAAAACTACCTATATGAAAATCAAATTCTGTGGAGCAGCTAAATCAGTGACAGGTTCGGCTCATCTTATTACTTTAGACAGCGGATATAAAATTCTTCTAGATTGCGGATTGTACCAAGGATATGCCGACGAAATGAAAGATTTTAATTCCAGTTGGCTTTTCGACCCCTCAGAATTAGATTGCGTTATTCTCTCTCATGCCCATATTGACCACTCGGGAAGATTGCCAAAATTAGTTAAAGATGGTTTTAAAGGTAGAATATATGCCACACATGCGACTAGAAGCTTGGCTAATATTATGCTGATGGATTCTGCTTTTATACAAGAAAGAGATGCTCAGTTTTATAATAAGCGGAATGAAAAGAAGGGAAAACCACTGCGTACACCGCTTTACGAAAGACCTGATGTGAAACCTACTATTGAAAAATTTATTGGGTTGGGCTATGAATCATGGGTAACGATTAGTGATGAAGTTAAGATATATTTTACCGATGCAGGACATATTTTGGGGTCGGCTTCTGTCACCTTGAAAGTCAAAACTAAAGACAATAAATGGAAAACGATTGGATTTACGGGAGATATTGGACGACCTGACCGACCTATTTTGAGAGACCCTCAACCGATGCCCGATGCCGATTATTTGATTTGTGAATCTACATACGGTAATAAAACACATGGGGCAAAACCACAAGAAAACGAAAAACTACTTCGAATTATTAAAGAAACCTGTGTCGAAAAGAAAGGAAAGCTAATTATTCCTGCATTTAGTATTGGTCGTACTCAAGAGATTGTATATATTTTGGACCAGTTAGAAACGGCTGGCTTATTACCAAGAATCCCTGTTTTTGTGGATAGCCCGTTGGCGGTTAATGCGACAATGGTTTTTGGTTCGCACCCCGAATGTTATGACTCTCAACTCCATGAATATATGTTGAAAGACCCTAATCCTTTTGGTTTTAATAATTTGGAATACATTAAGGATGTAAATATTTCGAAATCGTTAAATGGTAACGAAACACCGTGTATTATTATATCTTCTTCGGGAATGATGAATGCGGGGCGTGTCAAACACCATTTGTACAATAACATTTCTAACCCTAAAAATACTTTATTAATAGTTGGTTATTGTGCTCCGAATACGCCAGGAGGTAAACTCCGTGCGGGAGCAGAAGAATTAAAATTATTTCAACAGAAAAAACAGGTGAAGATGAATGTTGAAATTATGGATTCTTTTTCGGCACATGCCGACAGAGATGAAATTACAGACTTTGTAGCCAACCATAAATCAAGTGCGAGTGAAATTTTCTTAGTGCATGGCGAACAAAAAGGAAGTGAAGCCTTGCAGAAACATCTATCCAATAATGGATTTAGAAAAGTTACCGTACCAGATTTGGGGCAAGAAGTGAAAATTTGATAGGAGCTTGTCTTAATATGAACGGGATTTTTGGTCAAGAATGTTTACCTTTGTAATCCAATTTTTTGAATACAAATGTTTCTCGTTGTTGTTCAATTAATTATCATTGAAAATTATATTCTTTACCTTTTAATAAAATAAATATGTCATTCGTATTAGATTGCAAACTGCATAAAAAATTTGAAACAGAATCGAAAAGTGCTACTTTTCAAGCTAGAGAGTTCGTAGTTTCTACTCTTGATGGAAGTTATGTTCAGTATGTGAAATTTCAATTGGTTCAAGATAAATGCGAATTGATTGATGGTTATGAAGAAGGTCAAGAAATGAAAGTTCATTTCGATTTGAGAGGTCGTGAGTGGCAAGGAAAATATTTTACGAACCTTCAAGCGTGGAAAATTGAATCTGCTAATGCACAAGCAATGAGTACGCCTCCACCTGCAGTAGAAGATAATTTTCCTACATTAGATGATGCACCTGCTGCTGGTGACGATTCTGCGATGGATGATTTACCGTTCTAACAGATTGTTAGCAAATTTATCGCTAAAGAAAAAGCCCGTTTAGGAATTTCCTAAACGGGCTTTTTAGTATCGAAAAAATCGAATATTAAGATTCAGAATTATCTTTATTCATTTTGAATTTTTTGTTTCCAAATCTCCAGTTGATACCTACTCTTGCATTTGTAGGGCTTAAGCTACTAAAACCAAGAACATTATCTGTAATGAAGTATAGTTCGAAAGGTAAGAAAGTCAACGTTACATTTGTTCCTAATTGATTAAATTTACCATTTCTAACACCTGTTGACAAACCAACATTGATGTGCTTTGCCCATAATTCATAGTTTACGCCACCCATTAAGGCAACATTAGTATCTTCATAGTAACTTTCTAAAGCGAAAGCACCTCCAAAACTAAGCCTTTCGGTGTGGTTATATTTCGCAGAAGCAAAAAATGTTGTTGGTAATGAATATTTGAACGTTGTTCTAGAAGAAACGAAATCAAAATCGTTTGCGATAGAATCTGCCGTATTTGACAAATCAGTATCTCCGTTAATTAAATCATCAAGATTTTCACCATTATACACAACAGAACCATTCGATTGTGTCAAATAAGTATTATTCTTAAAGTTTATATTTCCAATATTCAATACACTTGCCGTAACAGAAAGTTTTTCATTTACTTGATATTCTGCTCCTACATCAAATGCCAAACCTCTATTATTTGTTTGTGTAAAATCATCATTAATATCAAATTCTTCATTCTCATATATGATAGGGTCGGTATGGTAAAAACCAAAATCTGTATCTAAATTTAATTGATAGATGTCAGAGCTGGTCGTTAGCCCAATAGTATTCGTATTAGGTGTATTTAATTGTAATAAACCGTTTACGAATTTCATTTTTACACCAACTTGCAAATCATTGGTTTTATAAGCAGCTTTAATACCGAATGCAGTATAACCATTAGCGTTGATATTAACATTATACTCTCTTCTTTGATCCAAAATAGCTTCGTCACCATTGCCACGCAATAGGTCTAGCAAATCTCTTTTGAATCTAATTGATGCATCTAAAGTTGTTGTAAAATCTAAGCCAAAAGCTAATTTTTCGCCAACGGTAAACATTACAGCTATAGGTCTAATATTAGTAAAAGCACGAATAGTATTTTCGTCACCAAAATTAGACGTATTCAAAATAATCGTATTATTCTCAAGGGTATAGATATCGTCAAAGTTAAAACCTTTGTTGGTTATACCTCCTTGGATATCAGGCAAAGATAATGTGAACTTACTTTTTGGAAAATAAGCAGGAGAAAAGTCCGAACTTTGAGTAAGGTGTGTTAAAAAACCTGTACTCACTTCGGATTGTGAATACCCCATCGAAATAGCTCCTATAAGGGTTAATATTGTTATTATATTTTTCATCGGTATAATATTATTTAGATTTTTGACCATATGAAACTTAGCACGTTTAAAATAATAATTAAGAGTGTAACCATCGTTTTAAACGTGTAGTTTCATTATATATGATATTTTACTTTAAATTTATTTTATAAACTGCTATTAAGTACTACTTTGACACCTGCTCTGGCATTAATTTTTTGTTTAGCACTAATCGTAATCTCACCATTGTTAAATGAAGATATATTAGCGTTTATAATTACTTTCTCTGCTTTGATTAATGAACTTATTTGACTCTCGCTAAGCAAAACTTTGTCGGTAGTAGTCGTAGTAGAAGAACTACCGTCTGCATTGTACGTTGCCGCATCCGCTAACTTAGATGAATTGACATAAACAGAATCAATAATAGAATTGGTCTGATCATCATACATATAAATTTGAGAATTAATTCCTACAGGAATACCATTGTCAATTACGAATTTTACTTCAGCACTTTTTATATCTTCAACATCACTTGCAGAAATACCATGGTCAAAATCAAAAGTATCTGTTAGGTTGAAGTTTTCTAAAGTTCCTTTTAATGGAATATTTACGTCAACGCTAGCCTTTACCGTAGAACCTTTTTTTACAAAACCTCTTACCGTTCTATCTTGGTCAGGATTAATGTCACCATTCATTTCAATAAAAAATGATTTTGGATCATTACTCATTACATCTACCAAGTTAGAGTTAGACGAATTAATATTAATGGTGTCGTGAACCGTATTACCAACATTTGGAATAGAAGGAAAAGCAACTTGTGGAGGTGTATTGACAATATCTCCAGCAATAGATACATTAGTACCTGTTGAAGAAACACTTGAAAAGTCAATGATATTAATTCCGACAGGAATACCTACACCATTTTCGATTGTAATTTCAATAGAAGGATCAGAAAAAGAGAACCCATCTGTTCCGAATTCATTTAATGCATCAAAAGGAATCGTTTCTTTAATGAATGGAACCTCATCTGCTACTTCAAAATAACCATAAGCAGTGTTATAGTCTGTTGATTTTAGAGAGATTTTAACATCTAAATCTGCAGGGTCAACGATTTCTACACCATTCTTTTTAGCTACATATGATAATGTGATAGAGTCGTTTGTAGGAACGATTAATTTACCTATTAGGTCTGTATTAATGCTGCTCTCTATACTTGATTGTCCCGCTTGAATAGTTGCGGTAGCATTATGTTGAAAGCCTTTTAAATTACCAAAAAAGAATTCAAATTCAATCTCATCACCTGGTACTCCATTTATTTTATACGAAACATCGAAGGTTCCAGCCCCATAAATCATAGAGTCTAACTCTATAGTTGGGTCTTCAATTAATGGCAAAGAAACAGGGTTAGATACACCATTAACCATAGGAATATTAAGTATATCATCGAAAGTAATATCAATTTTGTCATCGATATTTACTTCTGTTTGTTGAGCTTGGAAAGAAAACGCAACAACACTATCCTCACCTAAATAGACCAATTGGACATTATCTCCTAAATTGTCCTCGTCAATAGCATCCGCTACAGAAGATTCCGTATAAAACAATGGAACTGCTGCAGTAATGTCATTACTTAGTTCTACTTCGTCCACATCACTTAGTTCTTGTATATCATTACAGGAGCTAAAAACAGATATGGCAAATAGCAATACGTACAAGCGTGAAAAATTCATAAAGTTTGATTTTAATTAGCAATTGAGATTTTATATAAATTGTTTAGTGACTATAAAGTATAATTACCTTATAGGTTAAAACACTTTCACATCAAAAACATTGCCAAATAAAATAATATATCGGGATTTTACATATTGTTATTAATTATAATATATTATTAATTGATAATTAACGTTTTTTATAAATTTTTGAACGATATTTTAACTCCTGCTCTTGCACTTATTTTTTGTTGTGCAGTAATGGTTACTTCACTTTGATTAGAAGAACTTAGAATAGCATCTAGTATTAATTGGTTCGATTTTACGAGTGAGTTTATTTGCTTTTCATTGAGCTCGACAAATACTGTAGAGTTGTTAACAACAGTCGAACCGTTTATATTATAACCTGCGGGTTCTACTATTATTTGTTGACTATCAAGTAGAGAATCTAAAATAACTGCATTGGTAGAGTCGTACATATAAAGCTGCATTGCGGCTTCTAAAGGAATATTATTATCAATTACAAATTTTAATTCTACTGTTTCATATTTATCAATGTTAGATTCTTCTAGGTTCAAGTTTACATTTAGGGTATCTAAAAGCCTGAATTCGTTTAAGGTTCCTTTTAATGGAATTTCTACTTCAACGTTTGCTTGTATTTTGGAGCTATTTTTTACAAAACCACGCTTAGTCCTATCTTCTTCGGGGTTAGATTTTCCGATGACATCAAGAAAAAAACGAGTAGGTTCGTTAGCTAATACTTCTACTATATTGGAATTACTAGCATCTACGGTAATTGTGTCTATTACAACAGAATCAATGTTTGACAAAGGAGGAAAGCCAATTTCAGGTGCATTATTTATAATATCTCCTGTGATGTCAACTTTATTCCCTGTATTCGATTCACTCGAAAAATCTACAATATTAAAATCTATAGGAAAACCAATCTCATTTGATACATAGATTAAGACTCTTGGGTCTGTAAATGAAAAATCTCCAGAGACGTAGTTATTGAAAACTGAAAAATCAATAGTATCTTTCAGAAACTCTACTTCATCATCACCAAAATACCCATATGCAATATCGTAATCTATATCCGCTAACGAAACCAAAACGCTAACATCTTTTTTGTTTGTAAAAGGACTACTATTCTTCGTTATAATATGTTGCATGGTTAACATACCGTCTGCATCAGGAATTAACATCTCCTGATTAAGATCGATTATGGTATCTCCTGATATTTGAGTTTGGCCTGTTGGAATAATTTTTTGAAATTTATATTCAAACCCTTTAAATTCTTCATAAATAAAATTGAAATCAATGGTATCGCCAGCAACCCCTTTAATTTCATATTTTATCGTAAATACACCTTCGCTAAATACAAAAGAATCGATTTCGATTTCGCTAGCAACAGGTAAAGGGAACGTAATGGGGTTGGTTACAGTATCTATCATCGGTAAATCCTTCAAGTTCACAAAGTTTAATTGAAATTGATCTCCTACGTTTACTTCGGTTTGTTGAGCGTCGAATGTGAAAACAACTAAGCTATCCGCACCTCGGTAACTAACTTTAATTTCAGCATCTTCGTTGTCTCCATCTATCAAATCGCTAATATTAGATTCTGTATAAAACAAAGGAATGGCTAACTCTGTGTCTCCTTCAACTTTAAATTCATCTGCTTCGTCAATGTCTGAGATTAGGGAACAAGTAGAAAAAAAGGTGATAAACGCTAAGGTTAAGGCAATGTAGATTTTATTCATTATTTGTGTTTTAGTTGTTTTTTGACTAGTGGAGTAATAGCCATTTTATTTAAACTAGTAAACAAGATTGCGAATTTACAACCAATTAATTTGGCACGCAATTTATTAAACCTGAATGCAGCACCAATTGATATAAAAACCTATTATTTTAACACCGATTGATACAAAATAGAAATGGGATGTATTGCTTTTGTATTAATTCCATCTTTAATTTGATGTCTACAGCTAACTCCACTAGCTACAATTATAGTTTCTTTGTGGTCAATTTTCTTTAAAGTGGGGAACAACTTTATATTAGCAATTCTTTGACTTACTTCGTAATGTTCTTCTTCAAACCCAAAAGAACCCGCCATTCCACAACAACCCGTATCAATGTATTCTACTAAATGATTTTCAGGAATATTCATTGAAAAAATAGCATCTTCTTTTCCTACTTGTGCTTTTTGGTGGCAGTGGGCGTGGTATATTAATTTTCTATTTTTATTATCAAATTGGCCAGATTGAATATTTCCAAGTTCAAATTCTTTTTTTAAGAATGTTTCTATCAAATGGGTATTTGTAGCAATATTCTTAGCAGCTGGTTTTAATACCTCGGCTACTAATCTTGGATATTCATCTTTGAAAGTTAATATTGCCGAAGGTTCAATGCCTAACAAAGGGGTTTGTGCTGAGATAATGGATTGATAGGTCTTTACGTTATGTTCTGCTAAATCTTTTGCTTTGTCCAAAATCCCTTTTGAAAGGTAAGTTCTACCACTTTGTTTATCATTATCAACAATTATAACTTCATAATTTAAATGAGTTAATAATTGAATCCCTTCAATGCCAATATGACTTTCATTCCAATTTATAAATTCATCTACGAATAGATATACTTTTTTTATAGGATGAGTAGGGGGGCAATAATATTTATGAAACCAATCCTTAACGCTAATTTTTGAAAGAGTAGGTAAACTTCTGTCTTTATGAAAACCGATAGTCTTTTTTATGCTTTTAGCAATAAATTTATTCCCAATTACTTTGTTGTAAATACCTGCTAAAGGATAAGCTAATGATTGAAATTTGGCAAAATCAGCAATCATTTTAGTTCTAAAAGGAATTCCTTTTGCTTGATGATAATTGTGCATAAACTCGGCTTTCATAGCTGCCATATCAACATTAGAAGGACATTCTGATTGACAAGCTTTACAAGAAAGGCACAGGTCAAGCACACTTTTAACCTCTTCTGATTCGAAAGGAATTTCAGATTTTGTTAAAAATTCTCTTAAAACATTTGCTCTTGCACGTGTGGTATCTTTTTCTACTCGAGTAGCATGAAAAGAAGGACACATTACGCCTCCTGCTTCAGGACTTTTTCGACAATCTCCCGAACCATTGCATTTTTCAGCAGCCCTAATTATTCCTCCCACATTAGAAAAATCGAAATAGGTATTAAATTTTTTTGTTTCTTGTTCAGGTTCGTACCTTAACGAAGAATCCATAGGAGCTGCATCTACTATTTTTCCAGGATTAAAAATATTTTTAGGGTCAAAGATTGATTTTACTTTCTTTAGCGTTTGGTAATTTTCCTCTCCTAATACTAATGGAATAAAAGGTGCTCGAACTCTACCATCTCCATGTTCTCCACTCAATGCTCCTTTATATTTGGCAACCAACAAAGCACTTGCTTTACTGATTTGATAAAATAGTTTTACATCACTTGCTTTTTTTAAGTCTAAAATAGGTCGTAAGTGAATTTCTCCTGCACCCGCATGAGCATAATAAACAGACTCTTGCCCGAAAGAATCCATCATTTCAGAAAATTCATCAATATAATTTGCTAAATCATCAACTCGCACAGCCGTATCTTCAATACAAGCGACTGCTTTTTTGTCTCCAGGTAAATTGGCAAGAACTCCTAAACCAGCAGCTCTTAATTGCCATACTTTAGGCACATTTTTACCTTCGATAATGGGATAGGCATATCCAAAGTTTTCTTTTTTTAAGGTTTTAATATAATTAACTACCTTTTCTTTGAGTACTAAAATGTCGTTATCTCTAAATTCGACCATTAAAATAGCCTGCGGGTCACCTTCTACAAAAGCTCTGTTTTGTGCTTGTTCTTTATTTTCTTTGGTACAATCTAGAATGATTTTATCCATCAGTTCACAAGCAAAAGGGCTCTCTTGCATCGTGATAACCGTTGCTTCCATAGACTCTCTAATACTTTCAAAGTGAGGACAAACTACCATAACATTAGAAGGAGGTAAATCGTCCAATGAAAGTGTAATTTCGGTAGTAAAGGCTAATGTTCCTTCAGAACCCGTTAGTAATTTGGATAAATTAAGAGGTTTTCCATTCTCGTTAAAAGGTTGCTGTTTTAATATTTCATCCAAGGCATAACCTGTATTTCGCCTATGAATTTCGGGGTGTGGAAATTTATCGTGAATATTTTGTTGAACTTCTTTTTTGGAAAGTAAGGCTGTTAGCTGTTCAGTGATTTTGGTGTACTTTTTATTATTGGACAATGTATTGTCATTGACCCGAACCAACGAACCATTGGCAAGTACAACTTCTAATTCTTCGACATGCTCTCTTGTTGTACCATATTTAATAGAGGTTGTTCCTGACGAATTATTACCAACCATTCCTCCAATCAAACAACGATTAGCAGTAGATGTATTAGGACCAAAAAATAAGCCTTCTTTGGCTAAAAAACGATTTAAGTTATCACGATTGACGCCTGGCTGAACGGTTACTTTTTTATTTCCCTTATCTAATGAAATAATTTTAGTCATATATTTAGATACATCAACCACCAAACCATCTCCAACACATTGCCCTGCCAGTGAAGTCCCCGCAGAACGAGGAATTAAAGAAACTCCACTTTCGTCTGCAAACTGCACTAGTTTTATTACATCAAATTTATTTTTAGGATAAGCAACGCCCAATGGAATTTCTCTATAAACAGAAGCATCAGTAGCGTATAAAATTCGATTGGTTTCGTCAATAAAAATATCTCCTTCTAATAGATTTCCTAATGTCGTTAAAGATGCTTCAAGGTTTGGGTTTAGCTTTGATATATGCATGGATAAAGAATAAGCTGATTAAATTACTTAAACTTAAAGATAGATAAATCGGATTCAAATATAGCATCTTCGGGCTTATCAAATAATAAAATAGCCAATATCAATTGTTGGGTGGATTCTTTATAAAATCCAGATACTCGCATGTGTTCGAAATGCGTAAATCTTTCTTTGGGAACCGTCATATATTCTACACACCAATCAGCGCTAGCAAATGTTTTGCAGTAAGAATCATTAATTTCAAATAAACTGGTAGCCCCTTCTATATTACTCGAATGGTTAGTGACCCAAGTGTGGGATGCAAAGTTGGGTTGGAAATAGTTATTAGTAGCATTAATTACTTTTAAATGCAGTTCTTTTTTGGGAGAATTAGCAGTGAATGCAATATCAGTGATTGCCTTTTTTACGTTAGAATCTTTTTCTTTAAACGCCCAGTTTTCCAAAAAAGAAGTTTCGAAATAAATCTCGTTGTTAATTTGAAAATTTTCAATTGGAGTTTGAGCTTTCAGGCTAATATTAAGAAGAAAGCAATTAATTAAGAGGGCTTTGCATAAGAGATTCATAAACGATAGTTTGTATTTTAGGTCTGATGTCTTCTTTCCCAAGTTTGTTATTTTTCATGTCAGGAAAAGTTCGATTGGAAAGAAAAACATAAACCAAATCATGTGCAGGGTCTGCCCAAACAGCAGTTCCCGTAAATCCAAGATGTCCAAATGCTTTATCACTTGCCATTGGAGACATGTTTATGGTGGATTTTTCATCTAATTGCTTCATATCAAAACCGATTCCTCTTCTAGTATTATTACTTCGTTGAGTAAATTGGTCAATCGTTTCACTTTTCAATAATTGTGTGCCATTAAAAATACCATTATTTAATAACATCGTAAACATTGAATTTAAATCTCTTGCCGTAGAAAACAAGCCAGCGTGTCCACTAATCCCATCAGTCATAGAAGCGGCCATATCATGTACATAGCCTTGAATTTTTTGTTGACGGAAATAAGTATCCATTTCAGTTGGTGGAATTTCATTCAAACTGAATACATCAGCAGCATTGAATGTTGTTCTTTGCATTTCTAAAGGAAGGTAAAAATTTCGATAAGCAAATTCATGCACTCTCATTCCTGTTTTTTCTTCAATCAATTTATCCATCATAATCATCCCCAAGTCACTGTATTTATATTCTTTTTTGCTACGTAGCGGAGAATCTACAATTTGCTTTAGCATTTCATTTCTATGATCTTTTTTTAGATAAAGATTGGAAGCAACTTTGTGAGGAAAATCTTCAGAATAAGATGTTTTATAAAAATTAGGGCTAGGAACGGGGTTCGTTTTTGGGTCAACCAAAGTCTCTTGATAAAACCGTAGCCAAGGCGTAAGTTTTCCTTCGTGTCGAAGAATATCTTCTAATACTAAATAAGATTTATTTCCTTGTTTAGCAATCGAAAGTTGTTCGCCTAATGTTTTTTTTACATCGATTTTTCCCATTTCTTGGAGTTTCATCAATGAAACTGTTGTAGCGGCTACTTTGGTAATAGAAGCTACATCAAAAACATTAGAAGTATGCATTTTGGTTTGTTTTTGATAGGTATGGTAACCGTAAGCTTTTTCATAAACAATTTTTCCTCCTTTAGAAACCAAAACCACACAACCTGGAGTTGCTCGGATGTCAATAGCAACTTTAGCCACAGAATCAATTCTATTCAAAATAGCTTCATTCATTCCCATTTTAGTAGGAGATTCATACCCTGTTCTACCCATATTTGCGGTAATAATACTGCTATTTAAAGGGAAATAGTCGTTGACATGGATAGGTAAAGAACCTCTAAAACTTAATGCTCCGAAAATTCCTTGAGCAGTCAAATCTTGAGTATCATACTTTTCTTGATAAGATTCAATTATGTTATTAAACCCAGTGAAATACTCTAAAGCATAGGGCGTTCCGAATATTGAAATGATTACTTTTTTGTTCCATTCTTTTTCCCACTTTCTAGCTAGGTCTACGTGTTTTTGATTGACTTTATATTTTTTTGAAGCAAAATCACTCATGTCGTGAAAACTGACCAAAACTACCTCTGCATCTTTTACTGATTTTTCTATTTGACTAAGGTTAGTCATCCCTGCATCGTCTAATTGATAACTTGGTATTTTAACAAAACTATTCAATCGTGTTTGGAAAAAAGGCTGTTTGTTAATTCCCATGGCAACAGCGACCATTTTTTGATTCATGTTCTGAATAGGAATTAAATTATTTTGATTTTTAACAACGGTAATTGCATTTCTAAAGATATCTCTTGTAATAGATTTTGCATTTTCACTGAATATAATTTCTCTTGCTTTATGTTTGTCTAAAGGTTTCCAATCGTGTAAACCTGTTAAATATTTATGTTTTAATATTTTTAAGACAGAACGCTGCATTCTTTCTTCTGTTACAGTGCCATCAGCGATTTTTGCTTTGATTAGTCTTACGGCGTTGGGAATGTTCTCAGGTAATAATAAACAATCATTTCCTGCTAAAAAAGCTTTTAATTCTGCTTGACCATTCTTATGATATTTTGCTACTCCTTTCATGTCCAAAGCATCGGTAAACACCAACCCTTTATAATTATATTGTTCTAACAAAATGTCATTTACCAATTTGGGAGATAAGGTCGTTGGTAAATTTGGCGTATTATCAATAGACGGGATGCTCAGATGAGCAACCATAACGGAACTTACTCCTCGTTGTGTCAATTCTTTGAAAGGAAATAATTCAATACTATCCAACCTTTTTCTATCATGTTTGATAACAGGTAAATCGTAATGAGAATCTACATCTGTATCACCATGACCAGGGAAATGTTTCAAACAAGCAATCACTCCATTGTCTTGCATTCCTTTGGCATAAGCCCAACCTTTGGCAGCCACAGAAATTTTATCTTCTCCAAAAGAACGAGTATTAATCACAGGGTTTTTTGCATTATTATTTATATCGACAACAGGAGCGAAATTGACTTGAACTCCAGTAGCTTTTAAATGCTTTGCTACTTCTACACCCATTTTATAAACCAAATCTTCATTTTTGGTAGCTCCAATGGTCAATTGTTTTGGAAAACTAAAACCGTCTTTTTTGAAACGCATTCCTACGCCCCATTCAGCATCGCATGAAATTAAAAGAGGATATTTGCTCATTTTTTGATATTCATTGATTTGCTCGATTTGTTTTTCGGGAGTTCCTTGAAAAAAACAAAGCCCACCGATATGATGCTCTTTGATGGCAGTAGTTACTCGTGCTAGTTTTTCAGGTTTCCAATTGGAATGAGCACGTACATGAAAAAGCTGACCAATACGTTCCTCAATAGTCATCATTTCGTATTGTTCTTTAGCCCATTTCAAGGCTTCTTCGTTTTGATTTTGAGCAATAGTTAATGTTGAAATACCTAAAAATAGTAGCAAAAGTGTTTGTTTCATAATGTTTTATTATTCGATGAGTATTGGTTAAAAAAGTGAAAAGAATGCTTTTCTACTGAATTTAATATAGTTGTTAAATTATACGTTTTTATTTTAAACTTGTTGTTTTACAAAGGAATATCTTTTTTAATGCAAGCGTAAAAATCTACGGATAAATATTCTCCATTTTTAAATTCACATTCTCTCATCGTGCCTTCATATCGGAAAGGTGTTTTTGATAATGCTTGTTTGCATTTTTGATTATCAGCATCCACAAACCCTTCAATTCTATTCAAGTTCATTTGTTCAAAACCAATTTTTATCAACGTGGGCATCACTTCTTTGAAAATTCCTTTTCCCCAATGCTCTGGCAATAACCAAAAACCTATTTCAGCTTTATTATTTTTATGATTCCAGTCATTAAACCCACCTGCTCCAAGGAAAACGTTAGAACTTTTCTCTTTGATAGACCACCAATATCCAGTATTGTTTTTATACAAATCTGCGTACCAATCCATTTGTTCTTGTGTATCTTCCAAGGTATCAAAATGAACGGCATAATATTGAGTTACTTTTTTGTCAGACAGTCCTTTATGAATATATTGGATGTCAGATTGTTGAATTTTTGTTAGGCTGAATAGATTCGTATTAAATAGTTTCATAGCTTTATTTTGCCCTATCGTATTTTGTTTTATATTTTTTATAAAGTGCTTTTTGTTTGTTGTTGGTGTCAACATTTCTGCCTTGAATAAAAATATGCGTAACGTTGGCTTCTTTCATATTAAGAATATCGCCTGTTGAAATAAATAAATTTGCATCTTTTCCAATTTCAAGAGTACCCGTTCGGTCATCAATTCCAAATATCTGAGCAGGAGTTTGAGATAAAGATTGAATGGCTTTGTTTCTATCTAAACCAAAACCACAAGATTGCCCTGCTTGAAAAGTAAGGTTTCTTAATTCCCAAAAACCTTTCATTCCAAAAGCAAAAGGAATATTGTTTTCAGCTAACAAAGCAGGTAATTTGAATGTCATATCAATATCGGTATCTTCCGTACTCGGTAGTCTTTGCGTATTTGATAAAACAATAGGAATTTGTTTTTCTTTTAGAAAATCTAAAATCATGAATGACTCGGATGCTCCAACCAAAACCAATTCTAAATTCATTGATTTAGCAAAATCGTAAACTTCCATGATAGGACCAGCTTGTTCCACATGGACAAAAAGCTTCATTTTTTTGCTAAACAACCCTTTCATAGCATCAAAGCGTAGGTTATATTCAGGGTTATTGGTTTCAGCATATGCTTTTGCCTCACTGAAATAGTTAATTATTTCGTTGACAGCCGATTCGTATTTATCGTTTTTGCTAGGTTTTTTCGGATTATGCCAAGGGCCACTCCCTTGAAAATTATTAGGCCATTGAACGTGAATACCTACGGACTGTTTATATGTGGCATCTTCCCAGTTCCACGCGTCTAAAGTCATAATACTCGATGTTCCTTTGATAACTCCTCGCCTAGGGACAGGTTCTGTGAATAAAACTCCCATCGAACGAATGGTTGGTAGCACCTGAGAATCTGTATTGTATGCTACTTGAGTTTTGATATTTGGGTTGAATTTTCCAAACTCATTCACATCATTAGTAGCGCGAACAGCACCAATTTCTATTAAGCCCAATTGGTTGTTGGGGGCTATAAAACCGGGGTAAACCTCGCCCTTTGTTATTATGACGGTATCGTATTCCGTAGGATTTAAGTTTTTTCCAACAGCTATTATTTTTCCATCATCAAAACCAATTGCTCCATTTTCAATCACTGTTCCATCACCAATGTGAAGTAATTGAGATTGAATAAGAATACTTTTTGATTGATTGGCAGCAGGTATAATATTTACTTGAGCGTGAAGGATTATAGCACTAAATATTAGAAAGCTAAATCCAAGTATTTTTTTATATGATAACATATCTGTTTAAGTCTATTATTTTAAATTAATAAGCATAAAATGAAAAGCAAAACATTAGTGCATTTCGTCTTCGGAATCATCGCAGTGATATAAATGGTGGTGTTTAGGTTTTATTTTATTTGTCTTTTTGCCACCATTCTTCGCTTGAATCATTTTATTTATGAGCTGTTTTCTTTCGCTAAGAATTTCTTTTCGTTTGAGTTCGTTTTGAGTTCTATCGAATAATAATTTCCCATCTACAAAAGTCTTTTCAGCCCGAGCATAAATATTCATTGGATAATCATTCCATAGAACAATATCTGCGTGTTTACCTACCGAAATACTTCCTACTTTATCATCAATATGTAGTAATTTAGCGGGGTTAAGTGTTACCATTTTCCAGGCTTCTTGTTCGTCAACTTCTCCGAATAACATAATTTTGCCTGCTTCCTGATTTAATCTTCTTGCCATTTCGGCATCGTCAGAATTGATAGCTGTCAACACTCCGTTTTCATGCATCAGAGCAGCATTATAAGGTATGGCTTCGTAAACTTCATATTTGTAGGCCCACCAATCGGAAAAAGTAGAACCACCTGCTCCGTGTGCTGCCATTTTATCGGCTACTTTATAGCCTTCTAAAATATGAGTAAAAGTGTTCACATTGAAACCTAATTCTTCTCCGACTTTCATCAGCATATTGATTTCACTTTGCACATAAGAGTGACAAGAAATATGGCGTTTATTTTCTAATATTTGACCCACCGTTTCTAAGTCTAAGTTTCTTCTAAAATCAGGCTTGTTTAATTTTTTTTCTGCTAAATATTCTCTTGCACGAGTAAAATTATCCACAAAAACCTGTTCTACGCCCATTCTTGTGTTGGGGAAACGATTGTTGTTAGATGCTCGACTTCGTTTAGGGTTTTCCCCTAAAGCAAATTTTATAAAACCATCTGCGTTTTCAAAAACCATTTCTTCTGGTGAAGAACCCCATCGCAATTTGATTATTGCGGATTGACCGCCAATTGGATTACAAGAACCATGAAGTAAATGAGCTGTTGTGACACCACCTGCCAATTGACGATAGATATTAATATCTTCGGAATTAATAACGTCCCCAATTCGCACTTCGGCGGTTGAACTTTCAGAACATTCGTTTACACCTCTTGAAATAGCAATATGCGAATGTTCATCTATAATTCCAGCCGTTAAATGCATATCTGTTCCGTCAATCACATTACTTCCATTGGGGCTATTTAGGTTTTTGCCTATTTTACTAATTTTTCCATCTTTGATAAGGACATCCGTATTTTTTAGAATACCTTCTTTTTCGTTTGTCCAAACGGTAGTGTTTTTGATATGATAAACCTCTTGTTTGGGTTCTTCGCTCCAGCCGTACCCAATAAATGGATATTTGATATTGGAAATAATTTCAGGTTTTGAATCCTTTTCTTCTTCTTTCCTTTTTTCGGAATCTTCTTTTGATACCAACTTCATTGACCATGGTTTCATAGTGCCGTTGATATTTAATCCGCTTCCTGCGGCTTTACTTCCATCCCAATATCCAGAAAGGCTAATTTGTTCTTCTGCTTCAAAATTTATAGATAACAAATTATTTTTAGATAATGAGATACTGGAATTGATAGTATTGCTATCTATGCTAATCGTTCCTTTTCCATTTTTAACTTCCAGCGGATAAGTAGTCTTATTCCATACAATATTATAGGTACCGTCTGTTAATGAATTTGAATCTTCATTAATTAGGAATCGTTTGCCACGTACATAATTGTCCAGTATTTTGGGAGAATCGAAAATAGACTTATCGGTAATGAAAAAGTTAGCCAGTTTTCCGATTTCGATAGTTCCAACTTGGTCCGAGATTTTCAACATTTCAGCAGGAACGGTTGTAAGAGCTGCCAATGCAGTTTCTTTGTTCAACCCATGATTAAGAAAAGTATTCAGATTTTCAAAAATAGAGTTCGCGTCTTTTAAATTTTCAGTTGTAAATGCGAATTTGATATTTTTGTCCGCTAAAATAGCAGGATTCTTAGGAGCCATTTCCCAATGTGCCATATCTGACCAATCTACATAACGAGCTTCGTAGGTATTAGAAATATCATAAGGTTTTGGCAGTTCCATTGGAATGATTAGTGATACGTTCGATTTTTTTAATTCGTCGACACGCATATATTCGTCTCCTATGCCTTGTACAATAAATGTTTTATTGAACTCTTTCCCTAATTTAGCTACTCTTAAAATTTCTAAGCGATTGCCAACAGAAAAGATTTGAGGTAACGATTGTAAATCATTCCATGCTTGAAGCGAAATATTGCGTTCTATTTTGTGTCCATAGTTTTTATACCAATCCGCATCCATTTCAGTCTGGCGAAGTAATGCTATTCCTCCCATTAACGAAGTAGGATAAGAAGTGGTAGCGGTACCTTTGCTAAATGAAAAACAGTGAGCTGCCTTTTCTTTTAATATTGATTGGTGAGCAGATTCGTCCCCCAAGTCAACCACTACGCCACTTCCTCTTGAGATTCCATCTTTTGATTGGGAAAGTGTAACTCCAATACCTTTAGATAATAGATTTTTGGCTTGTTCGCTATTAGGGTTAAAGTTTTTATGAGCCTCGTATTCTGGCTTTAGTGCATCGTTCCAAATATAAGCCCCCCTTTTATCAGTGTTTACTTGATAATGATAAAACGAGTGATGTTTTTTTTCTTTTCTTTCTTTTTTTATGCCATAGTCAGAAATCATTTCGACAAAAGAAGGGTAAATGAACTTACCTTTTGCATCAATTATCTGAATTCCTATTGGAATATTAACCGATTGACCTATATTCCTTATTTTCCCATTTTCAATAATCAAGCTACCATTTTCGATAAATTGGGTAGGAGATACTTGAATATTAGCATTGATGATGGCTAAGTTTGCAGTTGAATTATCGGGAGGTAAATTAGAGGGGAAGGTTATTTGTGCAGAAACAAATGTTAAATTCAATAACAGAATAATTACGCAAATTGCATTTTTCATGTATCTATTTTTATGATTTTAATAATTCACATGAAACCCTTGGTTGCCTTCAAGCGAAATGGGTTGCATATATTTTTTAATTAAAAGGCTTTGATTTTCTAAATTTAGGGATTAAATATATAATTTTATAATACATTTTTATTAAACCATAAACATAATGAGTTCTCAACTTTTTAATTTGAAAACGATTCTTGAAGAGTCAATAGAACAAGACTCTTTTATTAAGGGCGTTTTATCTAAAAAGAGAATTAAAAATAATGAGTTTAATAAAGTTGTTTTTTCTTTAAAAACCATAAAAGAAAAACTTCATATCCAGTTGGTCTATCACACTGATAAGCAAACCATTTTCAAGAATTACGATACTGAACAGGGGAGGGAAAAGATAATGGATGAGTTGGAAAATACTTTTTTTCAGTGTAATCTATTTACCAAAGAAAATGATTATCAGTTATTAACTTCTAAAAAAGGAAAAACTAAATTAATAAAATCATCTCCTTCTTTGAAAAATAAAGAAACGAGCAAAATCCATAATCGACAAAAGAATGATTGGATACAAAATGACGAATTAATAAAGGTGTTAGGTTTGGGGAATGAAAATGGAGAAATTTATCCTCGTGCTTCCAAAAAGTACAAACAAATCAATAAGTATATTGAAATAATGGACGGAATTTTTAAAAATAATCCACCTAATTCGAATATTCGTGTACTTGATGTCGGCTGTGGAAAAGGATATTTAACTTTAGCATTATATAATTACCTTTCAAAAAAATATCCTATTGAAATGCGAGGGGTTGATTTGATGGAAAATGTAATTAGTTGGGGAAATGAAACGGCGAAAAAACTAAATTTTGATAAACTCAGTTTTATACATGGGGATATATCGTCTATCAATGATGATAATTGGGATGCATTAATTGCCCTTCATGCTTGTGATATTGCCACCGATTTAGCGATAGCAAAGGGAATCCATTCGAAAGCAAAATATATTATGGTCGCTCCTTGTTGTCAAAAACAGGTACGCAAATCAATGACCCCACCTAAAAAATGGAATTCTATTTTAAAACATGGAATACAATTAGAAAAACAAGCCGTTTTATTAACAGATGCCATGCGAGCTCTCATTCTTGAGTATTTTGGATATAAAACAAAAGTTTTTGAATTCATTGAGTCCGAACATACGCCTAAAAATACGATGATTGTAGCTGAGTTTTGTGGACAAGAAAACCATGAATCTCTATCAACTTTCAATGCTCTAAAAGTTGAATTTGGGATTGAGTTTCATTATTTGGAGCGACTCTTGAAATGGTAAACGAAGGTCAAAGTAATATGCTTATTTTTATCTAGGCTCATTGCAAAATGACAATTTAACGTTAGCTTAAAATAATATTAAAGAGCATTTGAGAGTTCGATATTCGAAATTAATGTTGTAGATTAAGTAAACTTTTGATTTAAAAACACCCACTCAAAC
>CALAJP010000024.1 GCA_937922815.1 uncultured Saprospiraceae bacterium | reverse complement strand
AATTTACACGTATTACAACTCTAAGCATATGGATATGTCTGCTAATCCAGCGATGAAATATGTTCAATATGGTATGCCTGTTATGTTTTTATTTTTCTTTAATAATTACTCGGCAGGTTTGACTTGTTATATGTTCTTTTCTAACTTTTTGAATATTGGGCAGAATATAATTACCAAAAATTTCTTAATTGATAAAAATAAAATCGAAGAAGAATTGACGGCAAATAAAGCCAAGCCTAAAAAGAAAAGTGGTTTCCAACAAAGACTCCAAAAAATAATGGAGGAACAACAGAAACAACAAGCAACACAAAACAAAAAGAAAAAATAACTTTTTAGTTTTTATTGAAAAGAAGAAGAAGCTCTAGCAATGAACAGTTAGAGCTTCTTTTCGTTTATAGACGAGTAAAACATATTTATTTACAGTGAATAGACACATTCTAAATTGAAATTCATTATTTTTGCAAATTAAAATTCAAATAGAAGAACTATGACCAAAGACGGAAAAATAGAATTGATGGCTCCTGTCGGAAGCTTTGAGGCACTACAAGCCGCTATTGACAATGGTGCAGACTCTGTATATTTTGGTGTGGCTCAATTGAGTATGCGTGCCCGTTCTTCTATCAACTTCACATTGGAAGACTTGAAAACCATTGCTGACAAAGCAAATAAAAATAATGTTCGTACTTATATTACGTTGAATACTATTATTTATGACCATGATTTGTCGGTAATCAAAACTATCATAAAAACAGCTAAAGAATCGGGTATAACTGCCATTATTGCTGCTGACCAAGCCGTAATTTCTTGTGCAAGAGAAGTAAATATGGAAGTTCATATTTCTACTCAATTAAATGTAACGAATGTAGAAACGGTTAAGTTTTATTCTCTGTTTGCAGATACGATGGTTTTGAGTAGAGAGTTGAGTTTAAAACAAGTTGCTGCCATTACCGATGGAATCGAAAAAGGACAAATCAAGGGTCCTTCTGGTCGATTGGTAGAAGTAGAAATTTTTGGTCATGGTGCATTATGTATGGCTGTTTCTGGAAAATGTTACCTTAGTTTACATTCTCACAATAGTTCTGCAAACCGTGGAGCTTGTAAGCAAAATTGTAGAAAAAAATATACGGTTATTGACCAAGAATCAGGTTTTGAGATTGAGTTGGATAACGAATATATGATGTCTCCAAAAGATTTGTGTACAATCGAATTTTTAGACCAAGTCGTAGAAGCTGGTGTAAAAGTACTCAAAGTAGAAGGTAGAGGCAGAAGTCCTGAATACGTGGCAACAACGACCAAATGTTATCGAGAAGCCATTGATGCCATAGCAGATGGTACTTTCACCGAAGAAAAAAGAGACCAGTGGATGAAAGAACTTTCTACTGTTTATAATCGTGGATTTTGGGATGGTTACTATTTAGGTCAAAAGCTGGGCGAATGGTCAAAAGCCAACGGTTCTCAGGCCACTCAAAAGAAAGTTTTCATAGGAAAAGGAAGAGGCTATTTTGGAAAAGTAAAAGTGGCTGAATTTTCTATTGATGCTTACGATTTGAAAGTCGGAGATAAAGTTTTGGTTACTGGCCCAACTACGGGAGCTAAAGAATTTGATGTTTATGAAATTCGTTTGGATGATAAAACCCGAGTAAATAAGGCAAAAAAAGGAGATATTATTTCCATTCCTGTCGATTTCAAGGTGCGTCCTTCGGATAAATTATATAAATTAGTAGCAACAGAATGGTCGTAGTAACCCTGCATAGAGAAAAATGTATTGGCTGCAATTACTGTGCGGAGTTAGCTCCTGCTCAATTTGTAATGTCTAAAAAAGATGGAAAATCTGTTTTATTGGGTAGCGAGAATAAAAAGGGATTTCATACCCTTCGTTCTCCCGATGACGAAATCCATGAACCTTCCGAACAAGCGGCTAAGGCATGTCCTGTGAATATTATTAATGTAAAAATTAAATAGAATTGGTTTCAAATTCAAACAGATTCCCACTTTGACAAAAACCATTCCTAAATAATAATTTTCATTTGCTTATTTCATAAATCTTGACTTTAAATTAATTATACTTAACAATATTCAATATATATATTCTACCCAAAAACTGTCACGCTTTTTGCATTTGATTTAACCACACACAATCAAAAAACGAAATTCATGCAAAACGTTGTATTTCAGTTAGAAAAAACAGAAGTAAGCAAATTCACAACTCAATTAGAAGAGAAAATAAACAACTCTATTCTTATCTGTAAACAGATAGTAAAGAGTAAAATGTTCCAAGATGCTGTTCTTAATTTTAAATGGAAAAATGAAGAACAAATTACTTTCGATAGGTTTCATTTATCTCTAGGGCATTCTAATGAAAGTATTTATGAGCTTCTTAGCACGGCACAACACGCTTTTCAAGTCAATAATTCTATAAAAAAAGTTCATATTTACCCTTTCGTTAATCGAAAAGAGTTGATTGATAAATTGCACATGAATCAACCTGCAATTTGGTTGAATTTAAACACTTTGCAGCGAGCCGATTATACAGATTTGCATATTGCAGGATGTATTATATTAGAATTCTGTAAACTTTTAGGCTTTAATGCTGACATGTACCAACAAGGAAAACACTACAAAAATTTTAGTGTTCCCTTTGCCGTAAGCCATTTAGTCACTTTCGTAGGAAGAGTTTGGGCGGAAAAATACCCTATTTCTTTCGGGCATATTGAATGTAAAAGCCCAGACCAAGAAGTATATCTTCACCCTAGTACGGATACATTGGACCTCAGATTACCCAATCAAGATATTAGTCTTGCTTATCAAAAAATAAACGAATCCATAGATTTACTGTACAAAGAATGGTTTAC
>CALAJP010000023.1 GCA_937922815.1 uncultured Saprospiraceae bacterium | reverse complement strand
CGATTTAAAATGTTTAATTAATGTATTAACTTTATCTGTGTTTGAATCATTTTAAATTATTTAATTAATGTATTTAGGTGAAAAGAAATGGAGATGAAGCATGTTTTCCAGCTGTAAATACAAGCTTTACTTGAAAAATATCATAATATGTCAATTATCATGTCCTGCCTGGACACAGGCTTTAGAGAGATGAACACCCTTTTTTCTCCCTGTGAAATGGCACCATTTCCATTTCCCCCTTTCCCCCCCTTTCGTGCAATCCTTTCTACCTTAGGTACAGCTAATACACATATAAATGGAGGATGACAACAACTTTGATTGGGGTCCTTTTTCAGGTGAAGACTGTCTTATCACCAACTTGGAGTATGCAAAACCTTTTTTCAGTAAAGATATTATGTTCATGTCCCAAAATGTGAGATCTCTTGCAGCAAATGGTGAAAACTTAAATGAAATAATAAAACAAACTAATACAGATATCATATGTATCCAAGAATGTTGGAAATCCAATCACATACTTAAAGACTACACTATTATGAAGAAAGAAAGAGACAAAAAACGAGGTGGCGGTGTTGCTATTATTGCAAAATCAATTTTAAATCTAGAGGAAGTAAATTCATATATCGGGAAAAATATTGAGTATATTATCGCAGAAAATAGCAAATATCAAATTATTAGTATCTATAGACCTCCAAATGGGAAAATTCAGGAGTTTTCAGAAGAACTTAATAATCTATTGTCACAAAATAAAACTAATAAAATTATTGTTCTAGGCGGAGATTTCAACATTAATTTAAGTGTGGAATCATGGCAATCTGCTTTAACATTTGACACACTATTCTTGTCAAATCTCATTTGCATGACAAAAAGTCCCACCAGAATAACCAGCAAATCAAAGAACTTAATAGATGCAATTTTCACAAATTATAAATATAATATAAAAACTGGTGTAATGCTAACTGAAGTCAGTGATCATCTTGCCCCATTTATAATTCTAGAAAAAAAGAAGAAAATTGCTACAGCAAAGACCATAATTTATCAAGACACTTCTGACAAAAATTTAAAACAAGCTGACACTCTATTGCATGGGGCTGACTGGAATCAACTAAATGACTCCAATGTAGAGGATGGCTTTGCTATACTTGAAGAAAACATAAAGGAAAGTATTGATATAACTTGTCAAATAAAAAAAATAGTAGCTAATAAATCAAATATTTCTTTTAACCCATGGTTAACAGCTGGTCTAAGAAAATCAAGAAGCACAAAACTTTCTCTCTATGACAACTATATCAAAACCAGAAATAAAGAAAATGAAATTATATATAGAAGGTTTAACAGCCTTTATAACAAAATATTAAAAGCCTCAAAAAGGCTCTATTGGGATGTTTTCTTCAAAAAAAATTATAACAACAGCCGCCTAATTTGGAAACAGACAAAAGAAATAATAGGCAAAGTCAAGCAATCTCAAACAATTCCAGAAACTTTTAAAGATGGTACCAAAATCATAAAAGGTGAGAAGAACATCGCAAACGGGTTTAACCGTCATTTTACCGGGGTGGGTGAGTCACTAGCAAAAAGCTTTGGGCCCCATAACACAAATTATAGAAAATACCTGAAGAAGAATCACAATCACACTTTCTCTTTTCAAGAAGTCTCAGAAGAAACAGTTCGAAACTTTATTAAAGGTCTTGAAAGCAAAAGGTCATCTTCTTTTGACAAGCTTTCAAACCATATGCTCAAGAAACTCCAAAATAGTTTAGTGAAACCACTAACAATATTAATTAACAAAAGTTTAAAAGAAGGTTCCATACCTGAAAATCTCAAGACAGCCAAAATTGTCCCCCTCCACAAAAATGGCCCAAAATATCTTTTCACTAATTACAGACCAATAAGCCTCCTCTCAGTTCTATCTAAAATCTTCGAAAAAGTTGTTTACCAACAGCTCTATGAGTATTTCAATGAACATTTTCTATCCAAATTCCAATATGGTTTCCGTCGGCAACACGAAACACAACATTGCATTCTAAACTTTTTAAATAATATCCAAAAAAGTAAATATAAGTATCATGTAGGTATTTTTATCGACCTTCGAAAAGCCTTCGATACGGTCGATCATAAAATCCTACTCGATAAATTAAAATACTATGGTCTTGACGAACAAGCCATTGCTTGGTTTCGAAACTATCTATCTCAAAGGAAACAGGCAACTCAAATAGGGGATGAGGTCTCAGATTTTCTTGAAATCATATGTGGAGTACCCCAGGGCAGTATACTAGGTCCTCTTTTGTTTATCATCTTCATTAATGATTTTCCAGATGCCGTAAAGCTACTAGTAAGTCTTTTTGCTGATGACACGAACATGCAACTGTCGGGAGACAACATAAAATTATTAGAGAAAACTATCAACTCTGAATTAATAAAGGCATCTGCATGGTTCTCAGCAAATAGACTTTCCCTTCATCCTGGAAAGACCGTTTTCATGGTATTCAACAATAAACAAGGCCTATCGCTAGATCTATATTTGAACAATACTAAGATTGAGCAAGTTGGCACACAGTTTCAAACCAAAACAGTCAAGTTCTTGGGCCTATTAATTGATGATAAACTAAAGTGGAACTACCACATAGACAAAGTAATTAACAAAATCAGAACTATCAACTACCATCTAAATCAAATTAAGAGAATACTACCTACTAAACTAAAAATTCTATTATATAATGCCCTGGTGAAACCACATTTAGAGTACTGTTTGCCCATCTACGGTCACTCTCCTCATTTAATCAAACTCTATAAAATACAAAAAAAGGCTATCCGCCTGACATTCAATGAAAAATACAACAGTCATGCAGAGCCGCTGTTTAAAAAAGCCAATACTCTAGCTTTACCTGATCTATACAAATTAAATTGTCAAGTACTTCTCAGAAAACAAACAGAAAATGTTCTTCCAATATCTATTCAAGAGATTTTTACATACAAAGCAACCCACAGAAGACAAGTCTCCATATTTGAAAGAATGAAAAATGACAATAAACTAAATGCAAGTCTTCCCTTTACTCACATGATCAAAATCTGGAATGAAAATAAATCCAACAAAAATATCGAAACAACAATAAAAAAATACAAATTAATAAGGAAAACTGAATTTATCTCCAATTACAATACAACATGCTCCCTTAAAAAGTGTTACCCCTGCAAAAGACCCTAAAATCAAATCAAATACATCAAACAAAACAACATATTTCCAAAAGAAAATGACATTTTCCTTCTAAAAATAAGTCTATAGGAAAGAACGCTTCCCAAACTTTTGAATCTAAAATCTAAAAATGAATCGAGTGGCAAAAACCATCAATTTTTCCCAGAACACCCACTAAATAATAAAATTGGCTAGCTAGCTTTTGAAAGTTGAGTGAGTGATTCATTGATGGTCGTCATCTCTTTTTGGGTATACATCATATATACGTCAATCCTGATAGAGTTCGAGGCAAACACCAACTATTTGGAAATTTTATCCCCATTGAAACATCGTGATTGGATATTTTAAAGGTCTAAAAATAGACCAAAAATGACGTCTACTTGTCCTTCTTGGATCTATTTTATTTTTTCACATTCCTGAATGAAGGTCAGTTGGATAACAAAGTCAGAAATGCAACAGTAAATTAGATTTATAAAAAGGCTTGTATTCTAATCAACATTTATGTCAAATGTTTAGATTTTTAAAAATAAACTTGGTCCCATTTAAGTCTGTCAAAATTAGAATGACAATTTTTGAATTTGGCAGAAACAGTTG
>CALAJP010000022.1 GCA_937922815.1 uncultured Saprospiraceae bacterium | reverse complement strand
AGATGTGTACCATCTGCCCAAGAATGCAAATCTAATCAAGCTCTGTAATCAATTAGAATCGAAGTATGAAATTATAATCATTGACTGCCCTCCAGCTTCAGAAAAGATAACTACTATTGCTTTATCAAAGGCTGATTTTTCTGTGGTACCAGTTTCGACCAAAGGAGGAAGTGATTTGCAAGTATTCGAAGAATTTCTGGAGCATCTGGAGTTAATAAGAGGTAAATTAGCAGCTCCACTACCATCCTATTTAGTGTTGAATTTTTTTAAACCTAAAATGGTTTTACACAAGTCTTTTAAGACTGCAATCGAAAACCTAACGGAAGAATATCAAATGCCTATTATTGCTACCATTGGCGACAGAGTTTCATTTGGTGAAGCATCGGCAATAGGAATGGGCATCATGGAATGGAAAGACGACAAAGCGAAAAATGAAATCAATGTTCTTTGTGAGTTTATAAACCAAAAAATAACCGAAAATGGCGAAAAATAAAAAAGATTTGCTCAACCAGTCGATGCACAAAAAACCTTCGGACGATAAAATAAAGAAAGTAACAGCCGTCGTACACGCTGAAAGCACAAGTAAAGATAGCTCTACCTATCGTTTAGAATTGAAAGACGTTTTAAGACAACGAATAAACGAATATAGACGAGATACAGGGCAAACGATGGCTTCTGTGGTTAGAACTGCTATTGTTGAGTTTTTGGATAGGAAAGGATATTGAACAACTTTAGATTATTTCAAGTTGAAACATAGAAGTAACGTTTTTGTTGTATTCAGAAATTTGTGCATTATCAAGTATGGCATTCCAGTAGCCTTTTTCTTTTTTTATAAAATCCGCTTGGCTTCTTAGGATTGTCTTTAAAGCCTTTTTTATTTCTGATAAATCCTCAATAAGTGATTTGTCAAAGTCGTTTTCAATAATCAATTCTTTGTATATTTTTATGCGATGCTGGTATTCAGATATTAAATAACAGAAGGCGATAAAACCTCTTTTTTCCTTCATCTCTTCCATTACAGCATTACTATCTACATCTTTTATTTTTGTGTATTTATTTTCGTGCCAAAGAAATTCGACGACATATTTTTCCATTTCGTCTATATTAGCCACTATACTACTCAATATTAAATTTCTGGTCGTTTCGCTTTTTGTTTTTAGTCCCATTTTATTTAGTGTTTTTGAAAATTGCTATTATCGAATAGGTATAAAAAGAACCTAAAAACATTCTGTTTTAGGTTCTTTTTAGGTCTATTTTGTTTTTTACTTGAATATTTTTAATAATTTTTCATCTAATTCCTTTAAGTGTTTTTTTGCTTCTTCTTCTGAAGCGAATAAATTAGAGTAGTAATCAATATCTAAATGCACATATAGTTTTTGTGTGTACGGGTCTGTTTTTACATCTAGGTTGTACACTTCTGGTGTTTGCTTCGTATTCATTATATTTAGTGTTTTTTGATTTAATTATTGTCTGATAAGTATAAAACAAACCTAAAATAGTCTGTTTTTAGGTTCTTTTTCAACCCTATTTTAGTGTTTTGTAAAAATTACTCCTGTTACTTTAGCCCCTCCTCTCTTCTCTCCATTTTTTCCATTCTTTAAGAAAATGTTTTAGCTAAAGAAATGACACCTTGTTTAAAATCTTCAAGTTTTCTTTTCTCTTCTACTAATTCTTGATAGTATTCCTGTTCTTGTTTTTTATCGTTAGTTAATTGGATTAATTTTTCCAATAGAGAAATTGATTTTTCTATTTCGTGATATTTATCTATAAAAATATCAACTATACTTTTGTTATTTTTTGTATCCATTATGGTGTTATTTTAGGTCTATTTTTTATCTAAATATCCCTCTTTTAAAAGAATTTCTTTTTGTTCCTGCGGTAAGCCATTAAATATCATTTCTTTGCTTAATCCATTGTCTTCTCCAGCTTTTACCCTTTGAAGTAGTTCTTCCTTACCTTCATTGTCAATTGTATCTGTGTCAATATGTAGTGAAGGAGATGCAATTCCTATAAATTCCTCTAATGGCTTGTTTTGATTTTTATAAAAATCAAAAAATTCTGCTTTTGTTAATTCTTTTGCTGTCATTCTATTTGCCCAAGTAATCTTATCATTTACACGCAATTCTTTCTTTCTCTTAACTATATTTTCTTGTATAATAGAGAACATAGAACCATCATTATAATATTTCTTTTTTACAAACCAGTCCACAAATAGACCTCCTTTATTGGTTGACTTCTTATACTTCGTCCTTTTTTCTAACATCCCTATTACTTCATTAAAGTACCAATCTTCAAAACCTTCTATTTCACTGTTTTTTAACCTCGTAACAGCAGAAAAAGAAATATTTTCATCTACATTGTAAGTTACAAGCATTTTGTATGCACGTAATTGAGAAAAGGTTAGTTTTGATATATTATCTTCAAGATTAGGTTCTTCTATTTTTTCTTTAGAATCTGAAAAAGTAAATTCAATCCATTGTACAGTATTCCCCTTTTTTATAGTTTTAAAAGTAACATCAATTGACGTTACTTGATTGATGTCGTCAATCGCTCTGTCAATTACTCTCTTTCTAAGATTTCTAAAATCTGAATATTTGTCTCCTAAATCAAACATAAATCTTATACGCTCTATGCTTAATCGTTCTACACTCATTTCTTTTCGTTTCCTCTGTAGTCCTCTTTTTGCTTTTAAAAATTGAAATAATCGAACAGAAAAAGATGATTTCAATCCGATAATTTCTTCTTTAGAAAAGTATGTATATTCTTTAAGTTTTAATAAGTATTGTTTCAGCGTTTGGGAGAAGGTAAATTCATAACATTTATCTCCTTCTTCGTCTTTAATGGGAACAACTCTATCGAACCAGTTTTGGTATCCTACTGCATAATTAGACCCTATTTTAACGTCTGTTTCAATTATGTACCTTGCTCTTGATAAATTACTAATAAATAAAGGGATTCTTTCATTTATTGAACGACTTGATTTTTGAGTATCTAAAATTTCGGTCAAATCACTTAAAGAAATTCTTTGTACATTAAAATCTTCTTGATTGAATACATCTATTTGAGCAATGAGAAAAAGGATGGTTTTTTGTTCATTTACGGATAGTTTGTAACCACCATAAATCAACAATTCATTTTTAATTCTTGATACGTTTTGTATCTGTTTTGTTGTTTTTAAATCTTTCATGGTCACTAAGTACACAAAGATTTTTTGAAAAAACAACTTTTTAGCTTAAAAAAGTACAAAAAAGTAATCTTTTTTAAAAATAATGACTACAAAGCACCTTTTTAGCGTGTAATCTAAAAAATAAAAAATACACACTATGGGTGTAATTTAATGGTTCAGTTTTCCTCTTTAATGTGTTAGATTAATTAATTAACGTATACTACTATGGTGTATAAATACACATAAAAAGCAACAATATGTAATGCGAAAGAGTTTTATTTTAGCTTCACAAGTATACAGTTAGTTAAAAGACAAAATAACGTGTATTTTTACTCTACTTTTTTACACACAAAAAGACAACGTGAGTACCTTTTGTGTACACATAGATTATCTTTTATGCATCGTGTACACACAGTTCCCTTTTATGTACACGTAGATTACCTATTTTTATGCATCGTGTACACGTAAATTATGCATTATGTACACATAGGTTATGCATTATGTACACATAGGTTTTGACAATGAATCTTTTAAAATTTGGTATAAAAACGTGATAATCATAGTTTTATACTAACTCTTATAGTTCAAGTGATTTTGCCCCTAAATTATTTAAAGAAAATTATTTAAAGAAAACTTATTAAAGAAAATTCTTTAAAGAAGAAGAAATTTTGAAAATTTTGAAAAATGAAAATCTAAAAAAAACGACTTAAATCCGCATAAAATTCTAAAAAAAATATCAAAAAAAGTTCCGCCAAAAAAAGTTTAAAAAAAAGCATAACTTTGAAGCTCGGTTGTATGCGAAGAACACAAAAAGCAATCGTGCGAATTGCTGTCTATCCAACGACAGGCTTTGTAACCCTGTCGGGGCATCAAAGCAATCGTGAGCTTCTCCCTCTACCCTATTCGGTTTTTTAGGTGCGTACTAGTGACGAGCCTTTGAGTTGAGCCAATTTGGTGTGGGAGTTTTTTATATACCCTCATTAGGGTATTTTTTGTTTGAAATTTGGAAATATGAAAATTTTGAACGTATATTGCTCTCGAAATCAATTCAAAGGTTTTGAAATTTGACTTTACTAACCAAATCTCAAACTTTTAGAATTGAAATTTTTTCAACTCTTAAAATTTCAAACCAATGGAGAATCTAATCCAACATCGGACACATCTGTCCAACCAACAATTTTCATTTTTTACACTTTTTTTTGATTGTCAAGCATGAGCAAGTTTGCAACTACTTCGGACGAAGATTTGATGCAAAAAGCTAAGAATGGTTTAAGAAAGGTGTTTCGCAATACTAGTGAATATATCGAAATTAAATCAGAATTAGAAAATCGAGGTTTCTCATTTTCAGAACTTGGCGATGTTATCGAAATCAAAAAAAGAGGATCATAATTAGCATCCTACATCTACACCAGTAAGGACGAGTTTTTGATTGTCCTTGCTGCCGTTCCCTACACACACATCACACACTACCCTACACCGTACTATTTTCTTATGTCCTTGCTATGGCTTTGTTTTGTCCATTTCGAGCATAAGAAAGGCATCCCTAAAACGAATCTACTACCCGACCATTACATTTTTTAATTTTCAAAATCCCATTTTAAAAATAAATTTATAATGAAAAATATCATTGAACAAAATGTAAATAGCTATATCGCAAAGGCTTCTGAATCTGCTTTTGATACCAGTAAGAGTATATTTTCAGGATTTATTGTTTATGCTCTTGCTAATGTATTTTCTTGGCTGTTTCAATCTGTAAGTATCATATCTGCTTCTGCGTTGATTTATGCAGCTGTGTTGGGTCTTATAATGTCCTTGCCTAATACTTTTCCTCGTGTTGCGATTGCAATCTTTATTACTTTGATTTTCTTAGTCAGTTATGAATATTTGAAAAGAAGGCATGGTAAGAAGGTGATGGTATCGTATTTCAACGGAACACTTGGAGAAAACACATCAGCAGTAGTAAAATTGCTTGTATTTGTTGCTGGTTCTGTTGCTGCATCTTATTTTGGAACTTGGGACGTTGTAGAACTCTTGGATAAGAAGCCAGCTTATGAAGCTCCTACCCTATTGACGAATCAAGACATAAACAGCCGTTATGATGGAAACATCGCACAATTAGAGCAAGAAGCTAAGGATTTTAAAGAAACTAACTCTTACAAAGGTAAATTAGACAAATATAGAGGTCAGAATCACGCTTTGATGTTGGCTAAAGTGCAAGAATTGAAAGATAAAAAAACGGCTGCATTAAATGGTGTTTTTTCAGAGAATGAAAGAAGAGTAGAAAAAGCAAAATCTGAACACGAAGCTTCTCTGTTGGTATGGAAGGAATCAACAGACCAAAAAGGTAGCTTGTATGGTAGGTATGTAATTTTTACAGAAATATTATTTCTTATTTGCCTATTTGTAATGTATGATTATTTGGACGACCAACGATTATTCAATGGTAGAAATGTAGATCCTAAAAGAACACCATCCCCTACTCCATCTATCAATAGAAATTTAGAAGCGGAATCTACACACCAGACGTTTTTGAATCAAACACCTACGTATCAAAATCCGAACTATCGCTCTATTGGTTTTAAACGTTATCCACCAAAATCAGAAACAAGAACTGAAATTTCATTTTCTAAAAAAGAAGATAATAGTCCTAAAAATAGGCCAAAACAACACCATAATAAACCTAAAAAGGGACTAAATGAAAATTTAGAAATTTCTGAAATTTCAAATAGTTCTAAACCTAAAGAAAAGGAGGTTTCAGGGTCTATTGTCGATTTTAATTCAAAAGATAAAATCAAATTAATAGAACAAGTTTACGATAGAATATTGACGAAAATAAGACAGATTAAAGAAATTGAAAATTCTACTTTTTCAGAAAAAAAAAGGTCACATCAGTTAAGAATAGAAAATAGAAGATTGAAAAATCTACTGGAAAACTACAAAAAGAGAAGAAGGAAATTGCATTTGTTCTTTGATAATAAAATTACATTCAAGATAATTCGTGAAAAAGGTAGAAAAGATAGATTGAAAGTAATTACGGATTTATAAAAATAAATAAAAAATCACATCGGTAAGATTTGGAATATTAAAAAGTGGTTGTATATTAGCACCACGCTATACACAAAAAGGCTACACGCCTTATAAAAAAACATATCTTACCGAATGTGGTTTTCAGGTCAAAACACCTGTGTATTCATTTTTATTGAATACTTTTCCTCCTAGCATACCATCAGGAGAGTACGCCAAACAAAAACATATTACCCTGTATGTAACATTATACTTGTTGCTGCAAAAACCACAAAATCACACCAATAATGGCTATCAATTTAAAAGAAAAAAGGAAGCGAATAATAGTCCGCAGACGAACTAGAGTAGGAGTATCTACCACCAGTAACGAGCGATTAATTTATTTCAGAAAGGTAGCTACACACATTATACAAGAGTTAGATTTAATGACACTATTGACAGATACTATGAGAATTGACCAACTGGTACGCAGACAATCAATTTTAATAAAAAATAGAATCCGAACATTAATGTCAAACAAAAAAAGAGTATTAGCAGAGCTAGAGCGACGAATCCCAAACATCACAAGCAAATTACGAGAAGGTAAGGATTTGCAAGCCTTTTTAATCGAAAATCATCCCGACGTATGGCGAGAATTTAAAGGAGTTATCAAACTTAGAGAAGATGAAAATGACGATTAATATTTGCCATTTATAAAACATCTTTCATAAGTAGTATATGACATTCTAAAAGAAAAATGAATAGCAGCGTTTTTCTTACTTTCAAAAATCATTAAAAAAATAGCATAATGAATAGATTGCCTAAATCATTAGCAAACACCTTTAGAAGCCAGTCGCACTTAGTAATGTTTGGCGACTGGTATTCTTCCCATCTAGCGATAGACTACTGGATGAAGTTTACACATATCTCATTCTACCACAAGCACGTATCTTATTTGAAAACAGAAGATGTAGCAAAAGAATTAAAGGCTGCGAAACCTGTTGCCGTTGTGTTTGCTGTCTATTTAGAGTTTGATATTAAAAAATTCTATACCGAATTGGTAGAAAAGCTAGGCGATTACAACCTTAAAATGATATTTATATTACCAACTAACGACATAGCGAATAGGGTAGATATTGTTGAAAACAAGCTATCGAGCAAATGCTTAGGTTTCGCTAAATTGGTTGATATGAAGGTATTTAAAGTTGATGTACGTTCAAAACTAAGTGCATCAGGATATAAGTTGAACAAGAAGTTTTATAACGAAAGTCTGATTCTAGACACGCCAGATAGAACAAGATTCAAAGAAGAATTAGATAAAATGAATTTCATTAATAACGTAGAATGTATATTATAGCAATTTTTAAAAACACTAAATAAAAATCGAAAATGGAAACAAAATTAATCGAAAGAAATTACAGCAACGACATGACCACAGCAGAAGCAGAAAGGCTACATAAAGCTGGTTGGCAGTTAGAAAAGATAGCACCCAATAATAAGAGATATACGTATCTTTTTGTTAGAAAAAAGGGCAGTTAAAAAGAAAGGATTCTAAGAAAACTTAACGGCGATAGCAACGCCTACTTCATTAGAATCCTAAGCCGAGCGGCTTTACTTCCAAAATCATTAAAAACACTAAATAAAAATCGAAAATGACTGACTTTCATTTAAGTAATAACAAATGTAGTAGATTTTTTACTCAAAAACAAGTCAATCATTTTCGATTAATCTCAATGTTTAACCACAATTAAATTAATCAATTATGGCGGCAAATCATTATTCATTCAATCTTACACCAGCTTATTTAGCTGATTTTGAATCGGAAAAACAGCAGATCCAACAAGCAAAAATAAACAATATCAAATCCTTACAATCATCGTTAGAACTTTTTCAAAAAAGACATAACAACAAGGTTTTATTTCAAAAAGACCGTAACAACAAAAGGCTGTTAGTTCATCTCCCTGTCGCTGACCAAATGACCGTTTTGGAAAAGAATTGTTTTGAAGGACATGGGTTGAAGTTGGTAAATATAGAGGAAACTAAAAAAGGTACAAAATATACTTTTCAATCAATAGAAAAGTAGGGGATGAGCTACACACAACTAGAGAACGACATACGAGAAAACAACAGCAATATAAAAGGAGGTAGTGGTATTGATTATGTGATTGATTTAATTTAAAAAAAGTTAACTATGATTAAGATACATTTTGATTTTACCGACGGTACTGAAGTTTCGTATGAAAGAGGTTGTTTATTGAAAGACAATTTCACTACCAATTGTTTAGATTTTTTCAATAACAATGAAGATGTAAATGATGTGGTAGTGATAGATAGTAAAGGGAATTATATTAGTAGAAAAATATTAATGAGTAATCAGTCTTTTTACACGAAAAAACACATGAAGAAAAGCCATGATTTGCAAAAAATGTTGAAGGCAAATGCTTTTGATTGGAGAAAAGAAATATAAAATGTTATACGAATTAACGTACAAGAAATTAAATAGTTCTGTTCAATATTTAAAGTTTAAAAAACATTCAAAATTGATTGATTTTATAGACGAAAACTGTATAGGCAGAAACAAAACAGTAGTATGGTTACTATCAAAAGAAAGGCTGTCCGATATATTCATATCAGAAAGCCATTGTACTATCCAAGAGTTACTACATAGAATGCTTGTATGGAGAACAACGGGTCATTACTCGCTGTTTGAACACAAAAACTATAAATCAGCATACAAAATGGCGAAAAACATGGTACAGGATAATGATGCTTGTCATTTAAGTTAAAACACTTGAATAGTACGAATAAATAGGACAACGATGGACGAAGAACTTTTTTACATAGAATTTAAAATTGAAAGGCTCAATATCGCTATTGAAAAATTGGAAATCGAACAGCCTTTTTATACCAGTAGGATAGGGCAGCAATGGATAAAAAACGAGCTAAGAGAATTAAAAAAAGAACGAGAGTTAGTATCAAATATCATGTTTTATATTGCGTTGTCACAATCTAAAAACAGACCATAACAAGGATAAAACAGTACCAAAAAGAACCTAAAAAGGTTAATAGCAAATCTTTTTAGACATTAAAAAACTAAATAAAAAAAACGGAAATGAACGATTTAAGACTTTCGCCCGACCA
>CALAJP010000021.1 GCA_937922815.1 uncultured Saprospiraceae bacterium | reverse complement strand
TTATTAGATTGGGGCGGACAAATCAACCCACTAGCTTCTGCTATTAAAAACTGTTGGTTTTACACAACCGTTTCTCCTGGGTACTTAGACGAACTAAAATATGCGTCTGGTTTAAATTGGCTATTCGAAAACGAAAACGGAAAAGCACTCGGAGTCCTTAATGGTATTGACACTCAACGTTGGGACCCTAAGAAAGACAAACTATTGACCTATAAACAAGAAAAAAACGATTTAGATTCGTTTAAATCAAATAATAAAAAGGCACTTTGTGAAGCCTATGGTTTAGATGACAAGTTACCTCTTTTTGTCTATATCGGTCGACTAATGCCCGAAAAAGGAATTGAACCAATTATACATGCTATTGGTTCATACCTCAATAGAGACAATAAGGCAAATTTCATTATTTTAGGTACAGGGCTCGTTCCTCTAGAGGACATGGCTATGAACATTAATGAAATGTATCAAAACAATGTCAAAGCAATATTAGCTTTTGATGAAAAACTTGCACATAACTTATATGCTGGAGCAGATTTTCTTTTAATGCCATCCTTTATTGAACCTTGTGGGCTTAATCAAATGTATGCCCTACGATACGGAACAGTCCCTATTGTTAGTAATATCGGTGGTTTGAAAGATAGCGTAATTGGATTATCCGAATCGCAGGATAATGGAAATGGCATCAAACTATACACTATTGATTTATACACAATATGGATGGCAATTGAACAAGCAATTGCATTATACGAAAAACCAAAAGAAATGAACAAGGTCAGACAACGGGCAAGTTCTGTAGATATGTCATGGAAAAAATCCGCCGAGATTTATCTATCAATATATGAGAAAGTAACTAATATTTAAACACCAATTCATTACACCAAAAGGAAAAACACTATGGTATCAAAAATTATATGCATGATTCTAGGAGGAGGAGCAGGAACAAGGCTATTCCCTCTTACTGAAGAACGTTCAAAACCAGCCGTACCCGTAGGCGCAAAATATAGACTAATTGATATTCCTATTTCAAACTGTCTAAACTCAGGGGTGAAAAGGATGTATGTTTTAACCCAATTCAACTCTGCTTCTTTAAACAAACACATCAAAAACACATACAATTTTGATATGTTTGGTACCGCATTTGTCGATATTTTAGCAGCCGAGCAGACCAAAGGAAATTACAATTGGTTTCAAGGAACTGCCGATGCCGTAAGACAATGCTTCCATCATTTAAACAATTACGAACACGAATATGTATTGGTTCTATCTGGGGATCAATTATACCAAATGAATTTTAAAGAATTAGGAGAATTCCATGTTGATAAAGATGCCGATTTAACAATCGCTACTATACCTGTTAATGCAGATGATGCTACTGGTTTTGGGATTATGAAAGTTGATAATGATGGAATCATTAGTGATTTCGTTGAAAAACCATCCAAAGAAGAACTTAAAAATTGGAGTTCTCCAGTTTCATCTGAACACAAAGAAGCTGGAAAAGAATACTTAGCGTCAATGGGGATTTACATTTTCAAAAAGGAAGCTATCAAGAAACTTTTTGATACTTACAAAGATGCTACCGATTTTGGAAAAGAAATCATCCCAACAGCAATCAAAGATGGGTATAAAGTAGCTAGTTACGAATATACTGGTTATTGGACAGACATTGGAACAGTAAAATCATTCTTCGAAGCTAATCTTGAATTGGCAAGTCCAATGCCTGAAATCAATTTATTCGACAGAACAAAAAATATATTTACGAGACCGAGACAGTTAGCTCCTTCTAAAATATTTAATGCAAAATTAGACGAATCTCTTATCGCTGAAGGCTGCGTAATTCATGCTAATGAAGTTAAAAAATCAGTGATTGGAATTCGTTCAAGAGTAGGCGAAAATACCAATATCACAGAATCATATATTTTCGGAAACGATTGGTACGAATCGTTAGAAAACCTACTAAACGAAGATACGGTAAATCTTGGTGTTGGTAATAATTGCGTAATTCACAAAGCACTGATTGATAAAAACTGTAGAATTGGCGATAATGTTACCATTATCGGAGGAGACGATGCTGAACACTTCGAAGGAGAAGATTACTGGATTAGAGATGGAATTGTAGTTATCAAAAAAGGGCGTACTATTGCTCCAGGTACTACTATCGGCTTGCCTGTTGCTAGTATAAAGTAATTTAGAACTAAATATCCTTGTAGAACAGACTTCATTAAATTCACTTTTGATGAAGTCTGTTTATATTAAAGATTTCCTTGATTGAAATAAAAATTCCTGTTTTTTTTCTCATACAATCCAATTCGTAATAATATCTAATAGTTTTAAATAAAAAACTAAGAAACCTTTAAAGAGCCAAACTCGTTTTAACTTCTTTAAATTATAGCTTTTATTTTCTCCGCCTAATTATAACTATGTAATGAAAAATATTCAACTAGAGCAGCTTTCAATTATTGTTCCTGTTTACAACAGGCCTGTAGAAATAAAAGAGCTTTTAGAAAGTCTTGTTCATCAGACATTACAAGGTGTAGAAATAGTTATAGTAGAAGACGGTTCTGACATAAAATCAGATGCAGTAATCGAAAAATATTCGCAGCTATTAAATATCAGTTACTACTTTAAACCTAATTCGGGACCAGGACAAAGCAGAAACTATGGATTTGAGAGAGCAAAAGGAGATTATTGTATATTTCTAGACTCCGATTGTGTTCTTCCTACTCAATATTGTGAAACTATTTTAAAGTCATTGCAAAATGACTACACTGACTCATTTGGTGGCCCAGATAAAGCTCATGAGGACTTTACTACACTTCAAAAGGCAATAAACTACTCTATGACATCCTTTTTTACCACTGGTGGAATCAGAGGAAGTAGCGAAAAATTAGAAAAATTCCATCCTCGAAGTTTTAATATGGGTTATTCAAGAGCTGTTTATGATAAAACAAAGGGATTTGCTAAAATGAGGTTTGGTGAAGATATTGACATGAGCATAAGAATCATCAAGAATAATTTCAAAACAAAGCTTATTAAAGAAGCATTTGTTTATCACAAAAGGAGAACTAATTTTAGGCAGTTTTTTAAGCAAATTTTCAACTCTGGAATCGCTAGGATTAATCTATACAAAAGACATCCAAAGTCGTTAAAAATTGTTCACTTTGCTCCTATGGTTTTTGTACTAGCAAGTACATTAATGCTTTTGGGCGGAATTTTCATTTGTATTTGTTTATTATACCCATTAATCCTTTATGTATTTTTAATTTTTATAGACTCATTAATTAAAAATAGAAGTTTAACGATTGCATTGCTTTCAATTATTACTAGCTTCATTCAGCTTTTTGCTTATGGAGTTGGCTTTATAAAAGCGATAATTATTCGATTAATTCTTAATAAAAGTGAATTTTCTGCTTTTGAAAAAACCTTTTATAAATAAAGACATCTTTACAAAGCCATTGAAATTTGTATTTTTGTACTCTAATTTTAAATTTTAATCATCAAAATATATTTATACCATGTATCGAACGCATAATTGTGGTGAATTGAGAATGGAACACGTTGGACAAACCGTAACTTTAAGTGGTTGGGTTCAAGGAAGTCGTGACAAAGGTTTTATGATGTGGATTGACCTAAGAGATAGGTACGGAATCACTCAATTGTTCTTCAATGAAAACAGTACGGATGCTGATTTATTTACCAAAGCTAGAACTTTGGGTAGAGAATATGTGGTAAAAGTAACTGGAAAAGTATTAGAAAGAAGCTCAAAAACTAATAAAATAGAAACTGGTGATATCGAAATCGAAGTTTCTGAATTAGAAATTCTAAACGAATCTTTAACTCCTCCTTTTACGATTGCTGACGATTCGGACGGTGGTGATGATTTGAGAATGAAATATCGTTATTTGGATATCCGTAGAAATCCAGTTAAAAATAAATTGATGTTTCGCTCCAAAATGGCAGTTGAAACTAGAAAATACCTTTCTGACCAAAATTTCTGCGAAGTAGAAACTCCTTTTTTAATTAAATCTACTCCTGAGGGGGCAAGAGATTTTGTTGTTCCTTCAAGAATGAATGCAGGTCAATTTTATGCACTTCCACAATCACCTCAAACTTTCAAACAGTTGTTGATGGTAGGTGGAATGGATAGATATTTCCAAATCGTGAAATGTTTCCGTGATGAAGATTTACGTTCAGATAGACAGCCTGAGTTCACGCAAATAGATTGTGAAATGGCATTTGTTACGCAAGAGGAAATACTTCAAACATTCGAAGGCTTAACAAAATATCTTTTCAAAACTATTTTAGGCAAAGAACTAAGCGATTTCCCAAGAATGTCTTACGATAAAGCTATGAAACTTTATGGTTCAGACAAACCTGATACTCGTTTTGATATGACTTTTGTTGAATTAAACGATATTGCTCAAGGCAAGGGCTTTGGTGTATTTGACAGTGCTGAATTAGTAGTTGGTATTAACGCTAAAGGTCAAGCTGGAGAATATTCAAACAAAGACATTAAAAACCTAACGGCTTGGTTACAAAGACCTCAAATAGGTGCAAAAGGCTTGGTTTATGTCAAGTTTGAGGAAAACGGAAGTATTAAAAGTTCTGTTGGAAAATTCTTCTCTGATGATGATTTAAAAGTTTGGGGAGAAAAAATGGGAGCCGAAAAAGGCGATATGCTTTTAATCCTTTCAGGCGAAACTGATAAAGTTAGAAGTCAATTAAACGATTTACGTTTGGAAATGGGAGACAGAATGGGATTAAAAGACCCTAATCAATACAATCCTCTTTGGGTAGTTGATTTCCCTCTTTTGGAGTGGGACGAAGATTCTAACCGTTTTCATGCGATGCATCATCCATTTACAGCTCCTAAAAAAGAAGATGTTGCCAATATGTTGAACGGTGACCACGAAACGATGAAAGCGTTACGTGCTGATGCTTATGATTTAGTTTTAAACGGTTCTGAAATAGGAGGTGGTTCTATTCGTATTCATGATAGAACTTTACAAGCTAAAAACTTCAAACTATTAGGATTCACGGAAGAAGAAGCACAAGAACAATTTGGTTTCTTGATGGGTGCATTTGAATATGGTGCTCCTCCACACGGCGGAATTGCCTTCGGCTTTGATAGATTGTGTGCGGTAATGAATGGAGAAACTTCTATTCGTGATTTCATTGCTTTCCCTAAAAACAATCAAGGTAGAGACGTAATGATTGATGGTCCAGCAAAAATAAGCCAAGAGCAATTAAACGAATTGTTTTTACAATCTACTGCTCCTACTGAAACTGAAAGCTAAACTGAAAATAGGTACAAATTTGTGGCTAAAAAAAGCTTAGACAAGATAAAAGCTCAAATGGAAAGGTATTGTGCGTATCAAGAACGTTCTCAACGAGAGGTACGCACAAAACTTCTTTCTTTAGAAGTTTATGGAGATACGTTAGAAGATATTATTTGTGATTTAATTGAAAATAATTTTCTCAACGAAATGCGTTATGCTGAAGCCTATGTTTCTGGAAAATTCAGAATCAAAAAATGGGGCATCTCCAAAATAAAATTCCAACTCAAACAACAACAAGTTTCTGACTATTGTATTCGAAAGGCAATCGCAACGGTTGACCCAATCGAATACGAACAAATGATTGTTCATCAAGTTGAAAAACAATCTAATTTAAAACCCAATTATAACTATCAACAGTATTATAACTGGGCTTTACGAAAAGGCTATGAATGGGATATTGTGAAATCATTAATAGAAAAACATAAAAGCAGATAAAAGAATTACCCTTTACCTGCTCTTACCTTTGTTAAAATTTAGCCTATTAAATTAAGCCAAATCAAATCTATCCAAATTCATTACTTTTGTCCATACAGTAATGAAGTCATTAACAAACCTGTCTTGAGAATCACTTTGAGCATACACCTCTGATAAAGCTCTTAATTCTGAGTTAGAACCAAAAATCAAATCTACCCGAGTACCTGTCCAAACCGTTTCTCCTGTTTTTCTATTTTTTCCTACAAAAATATCTTGAGCATCTGTTTTTTCACTCCACGTAATATTCAAATCTAACAAATTTACAAAGAAATCATTAGTTAATTTTCCTGGCTGCGAAGTAAATACTCCATAATCTGATTGGTCAAAGTTAGCACCCAATACTCTCAAACCTCCAACTAAAACCGTCATTTCAGGTGCTGTTAGCGTTAGTAATTGAGCTTTATCTACTAACATTTCTTCTGTCGAAATACGAGATTTAGCTTTTGAGTAGTTTCTAAATCCGTCCGCAAATGGTTCTAATACACTGAACGAATCTACATCTGTTTGTTCTTGTGACGCATCACTTCGTCCAGGAGAAAAAGGAACATTTGCTTGTCCATTTGTAGCTTTTTCTATTCCTACCACACCTGCCAAAACAATTAAATCGGCAATAGAAATACCTTTACCATCACTCTGTGCATCATTAAAATCTTTCTGAATTCCCTCCAAAACATCCAATACTTTAGATAATTGCGAAGGATTATTAACCGCCCAGTATTTTTGTGGAGAAAGTCTTATTCTACCACCATTTGCTCCTCCTCTTTTATCAGAACCTCTAAATGTAGAAGCAGAAGCCCATGCTGTTGAAACCAATTGAGAAACGGTTAAATCAGTTGAAGCAATTTTCTTCTTCAAAGAAGAAATATCGTTTTCATCAATTGAAGCATAAGGAGATTCAGGGATAATATCTTGCCAAATCAATTTCTCTTGTGGAACTTCTTCGCCTAAATATAATGCTCTTGGTCCCATGTCTCTATGCGTAAGCTTAAACCATGCTCTTGCAAAGGCATCCGCAAATTGGTCTGGATTTTCTAAAAATCTTCTTGATATTTTTTCATATGCTGGATCCATTCTCAATGACAAATCCGTAGTCAACATAATAGGAGTGTGGCTTTTATTGGGGTCATGAGCATCTGGCACAGTTCCAACTCCTTTACCACCTTTTGGTTTCCATTGATGAGCACCTGCTGGACTTTTCGTTAGTTCCCAATCATATTCAAATAGGTTTTCAAAAAAGTTATTACTCCATTTTGTAGGCGTAGTCGTCCATGTTCCTTCTAATCCACTAGTAATCGTATGTCCTGCATTTCCAGTACCAAAGGTATTTTTCCATCCCATACCTTGCTCTTCAATGCTAGCACCCTCAGGCTCAGCACCTACATATTTATCAGGGTCTGCAGCACCATGTGTTTTTCCAAAAGTGTGTCCACCTGCAATTAATGCAACTGTTTCTTCATCATCCATTGCCATTCTGGCAAATGTTTCTCTTATATCTTTAGCAGCAGCAATAGGGTCAGGGTTACCGTTAGGTCCCTCAGGGTTTACATATATTAACCCCATTTGAACAGCAGCCAATGGATTTTCTAAATCTCTATCTCCAGAATATCTTTTATCATCCAACCACTCTTTTTCCATACCCCAGTAGATGTCTTGTTCTGGTTCCCAAATGTCCGCTCTACCGCCAGCGAAACCAAATGTTTCGAAGCCCATAGATTCTAAGGCACAGTTTCCTGTTAGGATTAATAAATCTGCCCAAGAAATTTTATTGCCATATTTTTGTTTAATTGGCCATAGTAATAGTCTCGCCTTGTCTAAGTTAGTATTATCTGGCCAACTGTTTAATGGAGCAAAACGTTGATTTCCTGTACTTCCACCACCTCTTCCATCAGCAGTTCGGTAAGTACCTGCACTATGCCACGCCATTCTAACAAAAAATGGTCCGTAATGTCCAAAGTCCGCTGGCCACCATTCTTGAGAATCAGTCATTAAATCAACAAGGTCTTTCTTTAAAGCTTTTAAGTCTAATTTCTTAAACTCTTCTTGGTAGTTAAACCCTTCTGTCATTGGGTTTGAAAGAGAGGAATGTTGCCTCAAGATATTAAGTCTTAATTGATTTGGCCACCATTCTCTATTGGTTTGACCACTTGCTATTTTCTTTCCGTGCATAAAAGGACATTTTCCAGCCCCATTTTGGTTTTCATTATTTTCCATGTTCTTATTTTATTTTTTACAAATATAAACCGACACAAGTATTAATAAGATTGAATATAACGAATCAATTATTGATAGCATCAATAATTGGTTCGTAAAATATTGAAGGATACAATATTTATGTCATGGTTGTAAGGGTGAAAGCCTGTAAATATGTTGGCTACTCAACGTATCTATTAATACAAAAGATATTAACGACTAAAAGTTAAGAATTTATAATCATTTTTTTAATTTTTCAACATGATTTTTTTCTTTAAATAGCTATATTGAATAGCGTGTCAATCTGTATTAAGTTACTTTTTTTGTAAAAAAGAAAACGAAGTATCTGTCGAGTAGTAAAATTTCCTGTTACACTGGAACCTTCAAAATAAGCCAGATCTGATGAATTGAAAAATGCATGCTTATAGCACAACTAAAATTGGAAACAAATCCGTATACTTTATAGATCAGATAACAGCAATATCACGTTTAGTAGGGGCTGTAGTATCTAACAATATACCTATATTATCAGATACTACAGTTTTTTCCCATCCAACTGCGGGCTTGTAGATCAAAACATATGAGTCAATTTAAATAAGAACCGTTTATCTTCTTCAGAATAATATTGCCCAACAGATATAATTAAAAAATCGACAGGGTCTAACCAAATTCCACCACCATAAGAGGTATGTATTTTATCTGAATCTACACCTTTTTCCCATACTTTACCGTAGTCAAATCCACCATGTATTCCAAAAGTGAACGGAATTGTTTTATTGATAGAACGAAGTAGCTTAATCCGTAAATCCGTAATGTGGTAAAAACTAGCATCTCCTCTAAAGCGTTGTGCTCTGAATCCACGTATATTATTTCCTCCGCCTATAGTAGGCGCTTTAAAAAAGTCATAATCTCCTGATATGTGTTCGTACCCTGCTTTTGAAGCTATAATTATATTCCCCTTTTTATCTAAATTTTGGTAGATTGTCAACCCCGTAGAGAATTTGCCAAAGGTAAAATCTGTATTCTCAATATTGGTTTCTAATGCATAAGAGATGTAAAATTTAAGACCTCTGTGAGGATTCACCGTTTGGTCGAGGCTTTCATAACTGAATTGTGTTTTGACACCTGAATAAATACGTTGTTCAAAAATATCACTAGGTAAGTTAGTTTCATTTAATAAAGAAATAAATCTACCAGAAGTACTCTCCACTTTTGTCCGTTCCACTAAAGGTCCTATAGAAAAAGAACCGTTATTATTCGCAAATTGTTTTCGTAATTGCAAATCAACATATATTACACTTTGTCTTACTCTATTGAATTCTAAATCATCGGGATCGATATTTACGGTTTCATTTCCGATTCCAAAATAGTTGAATGCAAATCTACTTCTCCTCAAAGAAACATTATTTACTAAATCCCAATTTTTGATACTTTGTAAATACTCTCCTCTATATTTAAAATTTAGAGCCGCTGTACCAAAAGAATAATCTACCCTAAAGTTATGTTTCTGTGCATAAGGGTGTTTTTTAAATGCGTAATGAAAAAAAGAAAGGTCTGTACCCAAGATAAGCCCATCATCTGGAGTAGAACTAATAACAGGCAATGGCATCCACCAATCAGGATTATAATGTAAGCTTCTTCTGTCATAGGTATTCAAGTTCACATTTCTAGAGGTTTTATCCTTGCCTTCCTTCCCTAGACTCAAATCATTATCTTTTATAGACGAATCGTAGACAAGGGTTTTCTTACCACCTGATTTAACATTAGAGTTATCTACAAATTTATCATTATCAACCCCTCCGATTAGTCTTATTTTCAAGCTTTTATTTACATCACCAGTGATTATAAATTCATCATCATCGGCTAGTCCGTAAAGATGGATTTCCTTAGTGACAGCATGATCAAAAACCCGTTCATAGGCAAGATCCTTTTTATTTCCGTTTTTACTAAGGGCAAAAACCTTTACACTTGTTTGAGTATCGCTCATACGGTTCACTTCAAACAAATCTCTTTTATCTGTCCCTAAAACATCTACAACTTTAGATTTTAATTCATAGACCTGTCTTGCAAATTTCACCATTCTGTCTCTTCTCTTTTTGGTGTCTTCCATCATTTGTTTCCATTCGCTATTTTTGGCAGCATCAGGAATACGGGAAAAAGCGGTTTCAATAATTTGGTCAGTGACATTCTCTTGAATAAATTTTGCTTCTTTTTCCCAATCTTCCCATTCAAGTTCTGATAAAAAAGTTTGGTCAAAATAAGTTGCATTCCATCCTTGCCATTTCACATTCTTAGTATCAGGAGAATAGGTTTGTAATTGTCTCATAAAAGGGTTGACTGCATAAATAACCCACGTAAGTAATCCGTCGTATTTAGCAAAAGGTTGATCTCTATCACGGGGGATAGGTTTATATACTTTTCCTTTTTCATCTTTAAAAGTAGCCCAACGCCATTGGTCTTCATGTCTATCCCAATCTTTTATCATTAAATCAAATAACCTAGAACGAACCACCTGTTTTTGATCGACTCGATGTTTTCTATTTTTTGTTATTTTTTCTATTACATCAAGCGTACTAATAATTTTTGAAGAATTACCAAAGCTTTCCAATTCACTCCAATCTCCTGCAGGCCTCTCTTCAATTAAATAAACATCTCCCCCAAAGAGGTCGTTATGATACCCCAAAGTAGGTTGTTTGGGTACATAATATAATTGAGGATTGGTATGAAAAATTCCAGCTGCTTCTGCCATATCTGGAACCATCAATGCAGCAAAAGGATGTGCAGCCATAAAGTTATCTTGCAAAGTGTTTTTAGCCCCTTGCATTTGGTTAAATGGATAAAGTAAAGCACGTGAAGCATCTTTGGTTAAGGACCTCATCGAGTATTGATGCCCTGTGACTGATTGTAACCTTAATGAATTTGTTTGATTGCCTCCACCTCTTTTTACAGGCAATACCCCTCCTTTAAAAGTACTCAAATCCAATACGTTAAAGGTGTAGTTTTTTAAATAGAGATCCGAATAATGCGTCCCAAAAATAGCTTTATGTACAAAACCTACTTTATCAAATTCGAAATTATTAGGTTTACGAACCTTTACCGTTTCTTTTTTATCGAACTCAGGGAATGCTTCAGGAATGTTGTCTTTTGATATTTTGAGTTTTTCTTTTATTTTTTTTCGATAAACTTCTTCTATACTATTTTTTGCATCATTCATAGCATAGAAATAAAGCCAAGCACTCCCGTCTTCATAAAAATCAATCTTTGAATAGCCCAATCTCCCGTAAGCAAAATCACCATCACTCCCCGTAGAGGCAGCATTTTCTTTAGACCCCGAACCGCTGATAATAAATTGTTGATTGTCTCTTTCTATATATTGTAAGGTATGTTCGTGACCTGATGCGATAATATAACTTCCATTCTTTCTAAGTGCTGTTAACATATCACTTTTCATATCCTTATATTTTGCATTTGCTAAATCTTGAGGTACTCCAATTGTTCCTCTAAAAAATGCAATCGCTGAACCAAGAACAGGCAAAGGAATGTGAAGACCTTTATTAATAAACCGAAGCGGAAAAATATGATTATTAGCTGTATAATGTCCTCCATGCTGACCATTAGAATAGAGCGGGTGATGCATTGCTATGAGTACATTTTTATTTCTATACTTACGAACAATTTCTTCAAATTCTCTATAAAAACCAGCTCTAGTTTTTGTTTCACAACCTTCGTTAATTGATTGATCTATATTCCAATCTCTCAACCACCATTCACTATCAACTAAAACAACAACTAACTGTTCATTAATCTCAATGACTTTGGGGTCTCCACAGCCTTTATTTGGGAAAAAATATTCTTCCCAATTCTTATCTTCATCATCGTCAGTGCCATTTCTCAGCGTATTGAGATGTTTTTCGATATAACGTTCTTGTCTACTAAGCCCTTTAAGTCCATATTCAGCCCAATCATGATTCCCTGGGATAAACATAATATTCCCCTTGAAATCTTCTAACATATCTAATTGTACATTTAACTTGTGTTCCGCTAAATCTCGTTCCTCTTCATGCGATTTAGGAGGCATTCCAACAGGATATATATTATCTCCTAAAAATATAATCGAACTGTTTTCAGATGCCTGACTAAGCTCTTGCTTGAGTGGTCCAAAAAGCGGAATAGATTTTCCTTTTTTAGCATTTCCTGCATCTCCTATTAGATAAATAGAGTGCTTAATTTTCAAATCACTAGAAACTGTTCTTTCTTTCCAGTTTTTAGCATCATGGCTATAATTCAATTTGTAATTTGCACAAGATTGAAATAAAAAAATAATTAAAAATAGGGTTGTACTTTTTTTTATAAGATTCATTTTCATGTTGTTTTTATTTCACAAAGCTATCAGAAGGAGATATAAATAATCCAACCTTAAAGAAAGGGTGGTTAGTAGGGTCGGTTTCGAAAGAAGTAAAAATTTCTTCACGGATGCTTTCAAAACTTGTATTAAAAGCAACACTATAACCTACTTTGACATTTAACCAGACCCATTCTCTAAGTTTATATTCTAGATTAGTTACCAATTGAACCTTAGAATGATCAAAAATAAAATAATGTTCATCAGGAGTTATAGTATTAGGTAAATCAAAGGCGTAGTTTTGACCTTTTATTTCTACACCATAAAACATCATCGCGCTACTATTAATGTTGTTTCTAAAAAAAATAAAACTAGGTAAAACAGCTTCTATACCCCATTTTTGAGAAAAGTTTTTATTAAATAAAAATAGTGGAATTACTTGATCATCACCATCAACATTGCTACCATAACTAACTCCTATACCCCACTCAAAATTATCGTTTACTTTCGTTCCCAAAAAACCTATAAAATTGTAATAAGCATATCTGCTTCTAAACTTTACGAGGCCATCATAGTTCCCGTTATATAACAATCTAGCTCTAAAAGCTAAATAGTTTTTTTCGTTGAGCGATTTTGAAAAATATATGCTAAATGCATTACTCTTTAATAAGTTATTATTTAGTAAATCAAATGCTAATGAATAATCTATTCCTATCTCGTCAAAAGAATATTTTTCTTGTGTGTAATTATAACCTATCAATAATTTCAATCCAGGTCTGTTTAATATCGGCACTTTAGCCTTAATTTCTAGTTCTGACGAGTACTTTAACTTAGATCTTGGACTTTGAAAAGTAAACTCATCCGTGTTTCCATAAAATTGTGTACTATTTAGTTGGTATTCTACATCTATCCCTCTTGACCTAGATTGATTATCTACACCGGGTTTACAATAACATTTCAAATATAACTCTTGTGAGTTATCTACTTGGTCTGGAATAAAAATAGGTTTACTCTGGCTAGCTACTTCTATTAGCAAAAAGAGTGTAGCACAAACCGTTAATAGCTCTTTTATCATTAGACCTCTATCTAAATAGTTTTATAATTTGAATCTTCTAAGGCGTTGTGTGTGCAAAATTGAATTGAAATAAAGTAGTTAACTGAAATCAAAAAAGATATGGCAGGCCATAAATAAAACAATAGAGAGTATTAATCCCCATAAAAATATATTGTAGGCAATTTTTAAATTTCTATATTTAAAATGCATTCTCTTCCCCATATGATAAAGGTCTCTTGTTATAGTATGATATAAATATTCACTATCTTCCATAACAGAGTCCATTGCCCATTCGTAGTCTTCTAATGAAACCGCATGATAATCATCAAAATTAAGAAGTGAAGCTTTTTTGTTTTTAACATCATCTCTCAGAAACTTACCCGCTCCCAATATTGGCCTAGAAGATACAATGGCATAGGCTATTGAACCCAAGTTGGTTAAAAAGAGAATGGAAACAGGTATTATAAGATGAGGATCTTCATTTATTTGACTATACAGAGTTCCCAATACTACTGAAAGAATAATTGAGTTGACGGTAAGTAATATACTAGATTTAGAATCTAAGACTTTGACTCGAGTATATAAATTTCGCGAAGCTAATCTATACATTGTTTCTATTCCTCTTTCAGATTTACCTTCGGCTTTCTTTAACTTCTTTTTTAAGTCTTTTAATTGATCTGCATCTATTTGTAACTCTTCTTGTAAAAAGGTATCTTTTTCGTTTTCTAGGTTTTTCAGCATTTTTCTGATTACCTTATAGTTTTCTTTTTTCGGTATAGTTAGTATTTCTTTAGCTGATATAGTTTCGTAAGAATGAATTTCCATTTCTGTTTTTTTCTTACCAATCCATTCCTCATCATTTATTTCTCCTAAATAATTTTTATCATCTTTTTTTTGCTCTAACAAACGGTTTTTCAATTTGCGGTCTGCCCAAAAACTATTTAAAGTATCGCTATATATTTTCTCTATATCTGATTTTTCTTTTTTTGAATCAATAGAGTTTAGAAGGTTTAAAATTTCACTATTAGAGTCTTCATTCCAGTTTTTCAATAAGGCCGAAATATCTTTGAGTGGGTTCGCATAATCAAAATAATAGGCACTATAATATATCCAGACAGCCTTTTCTATCAATACTTCTTCTTCTTTACTTTTGTCTTCTTTTTCAATTAAGATAGATAAAGTATCAAGTCTTTTATAGATATTTTTAGTACTATAAAAAGTTAATTCTATCTTCTCTTTTATCAGCTCTAAAAAAAAAGCTTCGTACTGAGATTTAGGGTTTTCGAGCTTCATAATGTTTAAATAACTTCCGTTTGATTAATTAATTCTTCCAAATAAATACAACTTTCACCTATTTTAGGTATAAAAGAATCCTACATTTAATGTTCTTTTTCACAGAAGTTCATCAAAAAACCCTCTACATATATTACATCGCCTGTTTTTTCTATTTCAAAAAAAAACACCACATATATGGTAGTAATTTATTTTTCTATTCTCTCATACAAAGACATTTGTCATTGTTTATTACTAGTAATATAGTATTTTATTTTTAAAATTCTATAAGGAAAAGCCTATAATTATTCCTCGTTTCGTGGATAAACAATTAAAAACTAAAGAATCTTACATTTATGATGAGCCTCCCCAGATAAGGGCATTATAAAAAGTATAATTGATAGAATAACATTAGATATTATAGATGTAATAGAAATAGCTTAAAAGTCTCCTTGACCTGTATCTAAAACTAACTAGATTCAAGACACAATAGTACTTTTAAATTTCTTTTAGTACGATTTGGAGCTAAAGCCTCTAATTTTTCATTATTTAGCTTATCTTAATCAGAGATAGAACAAATTATTTTCAAACAATTTCAGCGTGTCAATCTGTATTAAGTTACTTTTTTTGTAAAAAAAATGAAATCAAACAACAAAAGCACATCTAAAAGAGTAGATATATAATAATGTTTATATATCTTATTGATATAAATTAATTTAAATAAGAATTTTTGCGCTATATGCAGTTTTTATATCCATCTTTTTTATGGGCTTTATTAGCAATATCTATCCCAATTATCATTCATTTATTTCATTTCAGACGTTTCAAGAAAATTCCTTTTACGAACGTCAAATTCATGAAAGAGATAAAAGAAGAAACTAGTGCTCGTAGAAAAGTTAAACACTTATTAGTCCTCTTAGCCCGAATTTTGGCTATTGCCTTTATTGTATTTGCGTTTGCAAAGCCTTTTCTTCCTGCCAAAAATATTGCAGCATTCGACAAAAGAGTTGTGAGTATTTATATCGATAACTCATTCAGTATGAATGCACTTAGCGAAGATGTTTTTCTGTTGGATAGAGCCAAAAAGACAGCAACAGACATCGTAAAATCCTACACTCCTGAGGTAAGGTTCCAAATATTAACCAATAATTTAGAAGGTAAACATCAACGATTAGTAAGCAAGGAAGAAGCTTTTGGCTATATAGATGAAATCAAAAGCAGCCCCAAGGTTCAGCTATTGGATAAAATTCAAGAACGTCAGAAAAATCTATTAATCAACCAAACTGATACGGAGAAAGAAATCTATTGGATTACGGATTTTCAAAAAAGTATTACCGACATTAATTCTTTTGAAGAAGGCTTTAATTTTAATTTAGTTCCCATTCGTGCCGTTGAAGAAAAAAACTTATCCATAGATTCTGTTTGGCTCAACGAACCTATATTAATCAAAGGTCGCTCTGCCACTTTACTTATTGCCGTTGCTAATCATAGTGACCAAAAAGCAGAGAATGTTCAACTTTCATTCAAATCAAAAGGACAAACAAAACCTGTTGGACTTATTTCTATAGAACCACGTTCAACACAAGTGGACAGTTTTGTAATTCCAATTAACGAATCGGGTTGGTTCGAAGGCGAATTTACCATCTCTGACTACCCTATTCAGTTTGACGATAACATGTTTATTACTTTTGAAGTTGCCGAAAAGGTAAACGTTTTATCTCTCAATGACGGAAATACTAATAAATTTTTGAAAAGTGCTTATGCAGGAATAGAAAATATAGGCTTTGAAACCTCTTCTATTACCAATATTAATTATTCTAACCTCCAAAACTACGATTTAATCATTCTAAACGAATTGAAACAAGTTACTTCTGGTTTATCCATTGAATTAAAAAAATTCTTAGAAAATGGCGGTAACGTAATGGTTTTCCCTGACGAGCTTGCCGACATCAATAGTTATAATTCATTCATGAATCGAGTAGGAGGAAGTCAATTTAGTAGCTTTCAAAAAGAAGAAATCAGTGTTGAATCCATTGAAAAAAATGAGTTTATATTTCAAGATGTTTTTAAATCATTTAACAAACGTATTATTCTGCCTAAAGTCAAAGGCTATTTTCCGTTGAATAAACAGACCGCAGGACAAAACATCATGGGACTTAGAAATGGTGACGCTTTTGTAAAAAAACATTTAATCGGTAAAGGACAACTTTATATCTGTTCTGCTCCGCTGAATAGAGAATATTCAGACTTGGTTAATAATGGGGCTATTTTTATTCCTTTATTATTCAAAAGCTCCATAGCCAAAACACATTCTCCTAAATTAAACTATTTCATAGGAGACAATAAGCCTATCATTATCAACCAAATAAACAAACAGTTTGAGAAAGGTTATCGACTAAAAGCAGGAACACTAGAGGTCATTCCTCAACAACAAATTATCAACAGTAACCTGGTTCTTAATACAAGTAATAGTATTACTCAACCTAATATTTACCGTTTGTTGGATACCAAAAATGTGATTTATCAATTGGCTTATAACTATAACCGAAAAGAATCTAATTTATCTTTAACTGACTTGGGTGTTTTATCGGGTTGGGCAGAAGAAAAAAATGTAAATCTGATGGGACAATCCGTCCAAAAAGATATTTCTTATCATATTGGTCAACAGACAAAAGGTACTATGCTTTGGCAAATCTGTATCATTTTAGCTTTGATTTTCCTTTTTGTAGAGTTACTTTTACTTCGTTTTTGGAAAACCTGACTTTCTGAGCTGAAACGTTGGCAGTTATTATTGTATTTAAAAACGCCCAAATTCTTACTTTATAAAGAATATGAAGTTTCATCTAAACAAAAGTCTAATAAAAAAACCAATGAAAATACTCCTTAAAGATGTTTATCCCTTAGGGTTTGATACTGTAAATAATCAGAAAAAAAACCTGTTTATTGAAAATGGTATTTTACAAAACGAAGGGGCTTTTGATGAGGGAACAGCAGACAAAATAATTGTTGGAGCAAAAATATGCCCTGGTTTCGTAGATGTAGGTACTCAAATTTCTAACCCTGGTTACGAACAACGCGAATCTATAAAATCATTAGGTAATGCTGCAAACATAGGTGGTTTCACAACGATTCTTCCTTTCCCAAATACAAAACCGTCAATAGATAATGCGTCATTGGTTCAATCTGTTTTTACCAATTTCAAACCATTGGTTCAAGATTTTTATCCTATTGGAAATATTACAAAAAAAGGAATAGGCAAAGAGATTGCTGAAATGTTGGATATGGCTGAAAATGGTGCCATTGGTTTTTCAGATGGGAATAGACCCTTATCCGAAATTCAACTGATGAGTTTAGCTCTTCAATATTCAAAAACTAAAAACTTAAAAATCCTTCAATTCCCTACCGAACCTGTTTTATCTAAAAACGGGCAAATGCATGAGGGGATTACAAGTACACAATTAGGACTAAAAGCGATTCCTAATTTAGCAGAAGAAATTATCGTACAACGAGACATAAAGCTTGCCGCATATCATGAAGCAGCAATACATTTTCATGCTATTTCTACCAAAGAATCTGTGCAGTTGATTCGAGAAGCTCAGCAAAACAATATCCGTGTTACGGCATCTGTTGCTGCAATGAATTTGGTTTGGAATGATACAAAATGTGATTCATTTGATGTAAATTTCAAGGTTTTGCCTCCTTTAAGAGATGAAAGTGATAGACTAGCATTGATTGAAGGACTGAAAGATGGGACTATTTCTCATATCGTTTCAGGACATACCCCCTTAGATGCAGAGGAAAAAAATATTGCTTTTGTAGATGCCGAATTTGGTTCCGCAACGCTCGAAGTAGCAATAGCTCTTAGTTGGTCAGCATTGAAAGAAGAATTTACCTTAGAGGATTTTGTAAAACTGTGGTCAACAAATATCTATAAACAATACCAAATAGAACACCCCTCTTTACACGTTGGAAAACCAGTTAACCTGTCCATTTTCGATGAAAAAGAATGGATATTTGACCCTACAAAAAGGAAAAGTAAAGGTGTAAACCCTCCTTCTATTGATTTCTCTTTGGAATTGAAAGTAAAAGGTATTATTCTTCGTGAGCAGTATTATTTTAACCATTAAACATTTATGAACTTATCTAAAATACCTAACCAAAACAATCCTATTTGGAGCACTTGTGTCAAATGGGGCTTTATTAATGGAACTGTTTTGGGTATTTCACAAATTCCACTATCCAACAAATTAGCAGAACAATTACCGCTAATGTTAGAATCTAATTATACCCCACAATCTAATGGTTGGAATACAGCCTTATTGGCTATCTGGGGTATTTATTGTTTTTATTACTGTGTCAAAGAATATTTTCAGAAAATAGAATCTCCAACGGTTCCTGTCGGAATGAAAGCAATATTTTTGAGTGCAGGGTTTTCTGTTGTAGCATTTTCGATTTTTTTCGGAGGATATTTACAATTTATTGATGATAGTTTTATTGTGGCTATCAAAGAGTATATTGCGGGTTCGTTGAGTAAGGAAAATGTTCCTGATATTCAAAAAGAACAAACCTTATCTATGCTTGATTATTTTTGTGGTCCCGTATTTCTTTCTTTGATAAGTGCTATCCCTCTCAAATTGGTGGGTGCGTTATTTTTTGGTTTTCCTATAGTTAGACATCTTGTTCAAAAAAATACTAATAATGATTAATTCATTTCATATAAGGTGGGGCGGAATCGTAGGTGTTTTGTCTATTATCAGTTTATATATTTTATATTTTATCAATGCTAAATATATTTTCATCCCTACCACGTACCTCTTAGTCTGGGGAACATTTTGGTTAGGCTTATTTCTTGCGGCAAGGTCTTGGATTAATGCAACCGAGCAATTGGTTAATTTCAAATCCATTCTAGCGAACCTTTTCCCCGTTATGGCTATAGGAATCGTCTTATTACAAATCAATTATGCCGCATTGATACATAATATTGAGGGGTTACAAGAAGTAGGGTTGGAAACAGGTATTCAACAACAAATAGAGTGGGGAATATTAGATACTGACGAAAAAATTAAAGCATTCAGAACCCAAATCGCAACTGAAGATCAATCGTTTTCTATTACTGCATTTCTATTTAACATTTGTAGAGGATGGATTGTAGGATTTTTAGTTTGTTGTATAATATCCGCATTGAGTGAACGAATATTCAAAAAAAACGTATAACTTTATACATTAGTCGTAAATACCTTAAAATAAGTTACTTAAAGAATAAAACTATTGATTTTTCATGACAAACTATGAACAAGTAGCACTCGATATTTCTATTGTAGTTCCTCTTTTTAATGAAGATGAATCTTTGATGAAATTAGAATCATGGATTCGTTCTGTTATGGAAGAACACAATTTTAGTTATGAAATTATCATGATTGATGATGGGAGCACAGACCACTCTTGGGAAGTAGTTACCCAACTCAATGAAGTCAATCCTGCCGTTAAAGGTATTCGCTTTAGAAGAAATTATGGTAAATCAGCTGCCCTCAATACTGCATTTGCATCTTGCAACGGTAGAGTAGTTATCACAATGGATGCCGATTTGCAAGATTCTCCTGATGAAATTCCTGAACTGTACCGAATGATTATCGAAGAAAAATACGATATCGTATCGGGTTGGAAAAAGAAACGTTTCGATTCATTTATCAAAAACAACACAAGCAAGGTATATAACCAAGTTGCTCGATGGGTTACAGGTGTCAAATTAAATGACATGAACTGCGGTCTCAAAGCTTATAAAAAAGAAGTGGTAAAATCTATCGAGGTCTATGGTGAAATGCATCGCTATATTCCTGCTATTGCTCGGTGGGCTGGTTTTAGAAAAATAGGCGAGAAAGTTGTGCAACACAGAGCTAGAGAGTTCGGTGTTTCTAAATTCGGAATTGAGCGATTTTTAAATGGTTTCTTAGACTTAATGAGTATTACCTTTGTAGGAAAATTCGGCAAAAAACCGATGCACTTTTTAGGGACATTAGGGGCTATTAACTTTTCTATCGGATTCATCATTTTAATTTACCTGAGTATATTAAAGTTGTTTTTTGACGTAGCTAAAATCAGTGACAGACCTTTATTTTTTGTAGGAATATTAACCATCATCGTAGGTACTCAATTATTTATTGGTGGTTTTCTGGCAGAATTAATTTCGAGAAGTTCTCCACATCGAAACCAATATTTGGAAAGAGAACGATTAGGGCTAAATCTTGACCTCCAAAATCAATAACAATAAAGCATTAAGTTTCAGAAAAGCTGAACAGGCTTTTGATTGAATAGTATTTCTTTTACTAGGGATATCCTAAGAAAAGTCTAAAATGATAATAATTTAATTAGAACATTGATAGATTGAATATATAAATGGCAAACCTACCACAAAAAAAAAGACTAGCATTATTTTCATAACACTAGTCTTTCTTAGTTTTAATTCCATGATTTCATGAGCATGAAACAAACTTTTAGAACAACATTTTTTTCTTGCTTTCAATAGTATACACGCAGAAAAGTATGCAATGGTTGGGTCAGCTAGAAAAAAATTATTCTTTTTCTACTAATTTTAATTGAAAAATATTCTCTGCTGTATTGTTTTCTATCGTAACTACTTGGTTATTAATCAAATCGAGCATACTTAGAAATATATAAACAATATGCATTTTTTCTTCACATTTTTTAAAAAAATCTAAAAAGTGATAGGTTTTACCTGCACTTATTTTTCTAAGAATATTATTTTTTTCTTTTTCAATGGAGTAGGGATAACGTACAATTTTATGAATAGGCTTTACTGCATCTCTTTTTCTTTCCAATAACCGATGAAATGTTTTCAGTAATTGGTATAAATCCAATGTTTCCCATTCCGAATCTATCATTGCCTTTTGAGCAAAACTTTTCAGTTCAGCATTACTGTTTCCACGATTAAAAACTTGAAATTTTTGGCGTTCCAATTCCTGAAACTGAGGAAGTACCTCTTTGAATTTTTTATATTCAATTAACTTTTGAACCAACTCTTTTCTTGGGTCAATTTCTTCTCCTGCCTCATTCTTTGGAGTTCTAGGCAATAGCATTTTTGATTTAATTCGCATCAGTTTGGAAGCCACCCAAATAAATTCACTTGCCAAGTCAATATTTAAAGATTGCATTTCCTTTATATAAGCCAAAAAATCATTAGTGATTTTAGAAATAGGAATATCATGAATATCCAATTCATCTCTTTCGATAAAGAAAAGCAATAAGTCAAAAGGCCCTTCAAATTGGTCTATTTTAATCTTATATGTATCCGTTGGAATCATAAAATTCTTTCTACCTGAGTGCTGCCACCAATTGTTTCAATCCTATTTTGGTTAACATCTTTAATTAATAATAAACCTGGTTTTTTACCAATAGACAAACTTCCTAATTCGTCTTGTAAATTCAATGCCTCTGCCCCATTTATTGTTCCCCATTTCAATAATTCAATGAGCGAAACATAAGATGCATATTTTTGAATACTTCTCATTTCATCTAAAATACTCAGTTGCCAATTAGACGTCAAGCTATCCGTTCCTATTGTCATTCGTGCGTTTCCATTCTGAAAAATGCTATAATTAGGTAAACGATTCTCGATATATAAATTTGCATTGGGACAGGTCACAAAAAAACTATTATTATTCCAAGTGTAAGCAGTTTCAATATCACTTGCTGTGGTCAAGGTATTATGTACAAAAAGAGTATTAAACTTATTCGACATCTGTCGAACGGCATGTTCCAAAGGGGAAATATGATGTCCTTTGATTAATGAAGTATCTAGCGAAAATTCATTATAAAAATCAACCATTTTACCCTTTCCTTCTTGTATAAAAGCAATTTCGGAAGGTGTTTCTTGATTATGAATAGAAACTACATCGTTTTCGCTTTGAAGAGTTAGAATCTGTTCATGTAATTGTGGCGTTACCGAATACGGTGCATGAGGAACCGCAGTCGCCAACAAATTTGCTTTTTTGTATAATTTCCACACATTTTCGTATTTCGCAAATTCAGCTTGCGTTAAATTATTATCATACAAATCAAAAAATTCTACGAATGTATGATAGATAATTTTACTCTTACTTTTGGTAGCCAAAGTATCCGTTGTATTTGAAATATCACCAACTGCCTGAATCCCATTTTGATACATTTCTGCATCCGCATGCTGAATAGCCTCTTGTATAATTACCTCATCAACATTTCGTTGAGTGACTACTTGTTTTATAAAATCAACTAAACCAGTTCCTGTATCTACTTTTCCCAACATGTGAGAAAGTTCTAAATGGCAATGTGTATTAATAAAACCTGGACATAAAATTCCATCAACAAATTGAACCGTAGTTGGATCATGTGCTTCTATTTCGTCAATTGAAACGAGTTTTTTACCTTCAAAAACCAAAACTTTGGGAGAAAGAGAACTTCCGTCAGGGGAAAGTACTTGCTGACTACTAATTTTCATAAGTATGTTTTATGCTTGTGTAAACACTGCTTTTATTCTTTAGAATCGACAAAAATAGCACAAAATATACGGATGTCAAAGAGATTGAGAGGCTTAGCGTTTATTCTTTGGGATTAAAAAAAGTATATACTTTTTGGGCAATCGAATTTCCAAAATTATCAATAAGGTCTTTTAATTCAGTTTCTTTTATTTTTTGAACAGAACCATAATGTTTTAATAATTTTTGAGCAGTTTTCAACCCAATACCACGAATATTGGTTAATTCGGTGACTAAGAAATTTCGGCTGCGTTGGTCTCTATGGAAAGTAATGGCAAAACGATGTGCTTCATTTCTCAGGTGTTGCATCAATTTCAAGGATTCCGATTTTTTATTGATGTATAAAGGAATAGAATCGTTAGGGAAAAATATTTCTTCGAGCCGTTTGGCAATACCAACCACCGTAATCGTATTTTCTAGCCCCAGAGCTTCGATACTTTTCATGGTAGCACTTAATTGTCCTTTTCCTCCATCCACAATAATCAACTGCGGTAACGGTTTGTTTTCTTTCAATAAACGGCTGTATCTTCGAAAAACCACTTCTGTCATAGAAGCAAAATCATTTGGACCTTCAACGGTTTTAACATTAAAATGTCGATAATCTTTTTTGGAAGGCTTCGCATTTTTAAACACCACACAACTCGAAACGGGGTAACTTCCTTGCATATTCGAATTATCAAAACATTCGATATGAAACGGCATTACTTCCATTTGCAAATCACTTTTGAGTGTTTTCATGATACGTTCAACACTCGTTTGTTTCTTGACTTTTGTTGCTTTTAGTTTAAGCATTTGCAAGCGTTGGAATTTAGCATTTTGACTTGCCAATTCTAACAACTTTTTCTTATCACCTATTTTAGGAATTACAATATTGGTTTCGAAATTGGTCGTAAAGACCTTGAAAGGAACGATAATTTCGGGCGTAATCGAATTAAATTTATCTCTCAAGTCTGCTATTACATAAGACAAAATATCTTCAATAGGTTCGTCTAACCCTTTTTTTACCTCAACGGTATAAGAATTTACAATTGCTCCATCAATAATTTTCAAATAAGAAACAAAAGCATCATCTTCTCCTGTTTCTATTCCAAAAACATCCACATCCGCTATCGTGGTGCTAACTACCGTACTTTTGGATTGGTAATCATCAAATGCAATTAGCTTATCTTTTATGGCTTGTGCTTTTTCAAAGTCTAAGTTTTCGGCATGAATATTCATTGCATTAACAAAATGCTTTTTCACCAAGCTCAATCGACCTTTTAGAATATTTTTAATCTGTTCAATCCTCACATCATAAACTTCTTTAGGTTCATAGCCTACGCAAGGACCTTTACATTTCTTGATATGATATTCCAAACAAACATCAAATTTACCTTTATTAATATTCGCTTCAGAGAGGTTTAAATTACAAGTTCGTAATGGGAAAAGTTGTTTTATCAATGCCAATAATGCCTTAATTCTTTTCATCGAAGTATAAGGACCAAAATAGTGAGAACCATCTTTGATGACATTTCGAGTCAGAAAAACACGAGGGAAATTTTCGTTTTTAACACAGATATACGAGTACGATTTTCCATCTTTTAAGAGGATATTATATCGTGGTTGAAATTTCTTTATCATAGAATTTTCCAACAACAAAGCATCCATTTCAGATTCTACAATTGTAAATTTAAAATACTGGGCATTTTTGACCATTGTTCTGGTCTTTGGCGTCAATTGGGCGGGGTCTCGAAAATAGGAATTAAGCCTTTTTTTTAAGTTTTTGGCTTTTCCCACATAAATAACCGTATCATTTTTATCAAAAAATTGATACACCCCAGGGTCTTGAGCAACCGTATCTGAAATTTCTTTGTATTGATTGATGGTCATTTATGATGTTTTCAAAGTATTTTGCAATTCAGCTTCACTTGGTAAATACAACTGATATTTGCTAGCTAATATCGTTTGGTTGTTTTCTGGCAAAGCATATTTTACCATCGTGTCATTTTTATCCGCACATAATAAAATTCCAATGCTTGGGTTTTCATCTGGCTGTTTTTCTGTACGGTCATAATAGTTGACATACATTTGTAATTGCCCCAAATCTTGATGTGTCGCTTTATGTGTTTTTAACTCAATAATTACAAAGCATCTTAATAGTCGATTATAAAAAACTAAGTCTACAAAATAATTATCATCTTCTATTTGCAATTGTTTTTGACGAGCTACAAAAGAAAAACCATTTCCCAATTCTAATAAGAAACTTTGCACGTTTGATATTAATGCTTGTTCTAAATCTTTTTCGTAATAATTTGCTTGTTGTTTTAAACCCAAGAATTCTAAGACCATGGGGTCCTTTATGATTTCTTTTGGGTTTTCTGGGACTGCCTCTCCTTTGGCTACAGCCAGTACTTTTTCTTTATCATTACTCAATAATAAACGTTCATATAATTGACTGTTTATTTGTCTTTCCAACTGCCTTGCACTCCAATTATTTTTACAAGTCTCTTCTATGTAGTAGGTTTGTTTGTCCTTATCTTCAATGCGAATTAGTAGTTTGTATTGGGACCAGTTCAATTCCGCACGCAGTGTGTGCGGAATTGGAAAGTGCTTATAAAATTGCCTACAAGTTTCTAATTGTCTTTCAGAGAACCCTTTACCAAAGTCTTTTTTTAATTCTTTAGCTAATGTTTTAATCAGAAAAGTACCATATTCGGCCCTTTCCTTTCCGTCTTGTTCTTCTTCGACAATATGTTTTCCAATATTCCAATACAATAAAACACGTTCTTTATTAATGGCTCGAACAGCATTGGTTTGAGCAGATTGGATCAGTGTTTTTACTTGATTTACAAATGTATTAGATATTTGATTGGTCATTTTATGATTCAACTAAATTATAAATTCTGGTTTGAAGTTTATATAATCGTTTAGAGAAATCCATTGCTTTCTCTGAACTTATATCTTTATTTTTTTGAATAAAATCATATTCTTTTAAAATGCTATCAATTTGTTTTTGTTCAACATCGAGGAACTTTGCCAACGAAAATGCAAAATTTGAATCTTCATGTCGGATACCTGTTCTTGTTCTAATTTCATACAAAAAAGATTGAAATCTACTGATACATAATTGTTGATAATTGCCCGATTGATGGTGGAGTTTTCCAATTATTTTCACATAAGAAAGAGCTTTGTTTTGCTTTTCTTCTAATACTGGAATAATCCGTTGCTTTCGTTTCGACTTAAAAAACAAATATATAAGACAGCCAACGAGCAACACGTACCAAGCCATCGTTAACGATTTATCTTTAAAAATATATTTCAAAGGGCTTTCGTCTGACGAATAACCATTATTACTACTAGAACTATAATAACTTGATTTATCTATAAATATATTTTTCCCTTGAAAGTCTTCCTTTAGAAAATGCAATTCTTGATAAGCGATTTTGTTTTGAAGCGTATAATTTGTCAAGGCAATCGGTGCAGTGAGTAAGTATAAATTTCCTTCTCCAATATTTACTTTCATCAAAATAGGACTTTCCTCTTTTCCATATTTTCCTGACCATATATTTTGAGATATACTAACAGGATAATCGGTAAATGAACTAAAAACTAAATTGGTTTCTATAGAATCACCTCGTTGTAGAAGAAAAGTATTTTC
>CALAJP010000020.1 GCA_937922815.1 uncultured Saprospiraceae bacterium | reverse complement strand
ACTGCTTACAAATTCTCCAATGTTTAGATTACTGGATTGATTAAAAATACCGCCTTTCGGTGCAGTAACGATTGTATTTATCTTCCATTTCTTGATGGCTTCTGTGTTTTCATTTATGACTTGTTCCCACCTATTTTTTAGCGTTTGGTGTTGGTTGTTTTCTACTATTTGCCATTCTAGGATTTGTTTATTGATTTGAATGGACTGATTTTCATTATTCAGAATAGCACTTTTGAGTTGATGGATTTGTCTTTCTTGTTGGGTAACTCGCATTTCTACTTCTTCCAATGTTTTGGTAGATACATATCTATCCTCATGTAGCTGCACATTTCTATCAAGGTCACTTTTCAGTAACTGATATTCGTTCTTTAACGATTGAAGTTGTTCTTGCAAGTTCATTTTCATAAGCGAAAGTTGTTTATTCTCCTTCCCTGCAAAATGGATACGCTGTTTGGTTTCTGTATTATTTAATAACACTGCATATTCCTGTTGTATTGCTTTGATTGTGTTAATACCAGTTTGCAATTCTATCAAATTTCCAAAATCAGGAATAAGGTTTTTGCTCAACATTTGATTTTGGTCTAACCAATTTTCAAACATTTCTACTTCTTTTATATCCATTTTGCTACGCAATCTCAATAGAGTTTGGTTTTTTATTACCATATCTCCCTGTTTTACATATATTTCTTCCGTTTCTCCACTTGTAGCCATAACAATAGGTAGAGGTGGGTAATTCGAAGTAACTTCAACTGGAACAACAAAAGTGTCGGGGTATTTCACAAACCATGAAATTGAGATAACCCCAACTAATAACATTCCGATTAACCCCATTCCAGAACGCAATAACCAACTGGGTTCATTCCCTATCAAATCTTCTATATTTGCATGTTGAGGGATAGGCATATAAACAGTTTGTTCTTGATTTTCTTCAATAATATTTGGCATAATCACATCTTTTAACGATTCAATTCATTTCTTATCAATTTGAGTTAAGTTCCTAATTCCAATTGATTTTTGACTAACGTATAATAATTTCCTTTTTTAGCCACTAAATCATGATGGCTTCCTATTTCTACAATCTCCCCTTGTTCTAATACCACAATCTGGTCAGCATTTTTAACGGTACTCAAACGATGAGCAACCACTACTACTGTTCTATTTTGAAAGAAATCATTCAAATTCTGCATAATTACACGCTCATTATTCGCATCTAATGCATTTGTAGCTTCATCTAAGAATATATAATCAGGGTCTTTATAGACTGCTCTAGCTAATAGCAATCGTTGTTTTTGACCTTGACTAAGTCCGTTGCCTTTTGCTCCTATCATTGTGCTAAAACTTAAAGGAAGTTCATTGATAAAACCTTGGATATTTGCTGTCTGCACTGCTTTCAATAATTGTTCATAATCAATAACATCTGTAGATTCGGTTATATTGTTAGCTATCGTATCAGAAAAAATATACCCATCCTGCATTACCACTCCACATTTATGACGCCATTGATTCTGTCGAATTTGTTCTAATGGCAAATTTCCAATTTTAATACTGCCTTCTGTTGCCTGATAAAACCCGAGTAACATTTTCACTAATGTTGTTTTACCAGACCCCGAAGTACCTACGATTGCAGTGATTTTTCCTTTAGGAATCCTTAGCTTAATATTGTTAAGTACCTGTTTCGAAATCGGAGAATACGAAAATGACATATTTTCAATGAATATGTCTTGATTAGGAATTTCCGTTGTTTTAATAATATTTTCATTCTCAGATTCTTCGTTTTTCTTGGTATGAATCTCTCCTAACCGTTCCATTGATATTTTCGCATCTTGAGCTTGACGGATAAAATCAACCATTTGGTTCAACGGCCCATTCATTTGTCCAATAATATATTGAATGGCAAGCATCATCCCTAAGGTTAATGAACCCGAAATAACCGCATTGGCAGCAATAAAGGTTATAAAAACATCTTTTCCATTCATGAAGAAAGTTGCTCCTGCTGTTTGGTATTGACTGATTTTCAGAGAAAGAATACGAATTCTAAATAGTTTGGCTTGAATTTTCGTCCATTGCCAACGTCTTTTCAGCTGACTACCTTGCAGCTTTATTTCTTGCATTCCTTGAATAATCTCTATCACAGAATTATTAGTATTGGACTGTTGTTGAAAAGCTAAATAGTCAACTTCTCTCCTTTTTTTCAAAAAAATAGTAATCCAAACAAAATACAATAATGCTGAGATGAAGAAAATACTAAAAATAGGCAAACTGTAAATGCTTAGAATAATTCCAAAAACAATTAGATTAAACGAAGAAAAAACAACAGATAGAGAGTTAGTTGTTAAAAATCGTTCTATTCTATCATGGTCACCAATTCGTTGTAATAAGTCACCTGTATTCTTAGCATCGAAAAAACCAATAGGCAGGTTCATTAATTTCATCAAAAAATCAGCAATCAAACTAATATTCAACCGAGTACTAATATGTAACAACAACCAATTTTGAACAAAACTAACAGTCATCTGACCTAAAAATAAAGCCGCCTGACCTACTAAAACAATTGTTATGAAATTAGTATTTTTAGTTTGAATACCAACATCAACCACAGCTTGAGTTAAGAAAGGAAAAATTAATTGGAAGACTGCCCCTACTAACAATCCTATAATAAGCTGAATTAATAATTTTCGATGCGGTTTCAGATATTGAAAAAGAAAAGAGAACCCAAATTTTTTATTCGTATTCGCCTCTTCATTTTCGTAAAAATTAGGTGTTGGTTCTATAATTAAAGCAATACCTTCTTTTTGTCCATTGGGTAGCCAAGAGTTTAAAAAATCTTGTTTAGATATTTTCAATTTTCCCTCTGCAGGGTCAGCAATCCAAATCTGGTTTTTAGACACTTTAGTAACAACTATAAAATGATTTTGATTCCAATGAACAATACAAGGAAGTGGGGCAACAGATAAAGATGGCGTTTCTTGCTTAGCATCAAATGGCACTTGTACTGCCACAGTTCTAAATCCAATATTTTCAGCAGCCTCTGCTATTCCTTTTAGGCTTACTCCTTCTCTGTCAATATAACATTTTTCTCTTAGGCTTTGTACACTGAAATATTGACCATAATATTTGGCAATCATCCTTAAGCATGTAGGTCCACAATCCATGGAATCCAGTTGCTTGAAAAAAGGGAATTTTCTCAAAAAAGTCATTGTTCGTTTTCTCAATAGCTAAGTAATTAATACTCAGCTTGAATGATGATGAATTAGGTTAACTATTAACAAACATACTACATTGAAAACAAACAAACAAACAAACAAACAAACAAACAAAATAATGTAAAATTCTAAAAATCAATACTTAACGACTAAAAGATTCATCATTATTTATTTTCCTTTTTTATTACTATACAAAATCTATCAAAAAAAATAACTATTTTTATTGATGTTCTGTTTAATAAAAAGAACTTGTTAAAACCTAAACTATATATGAAACCTTTTTTCGCCATTCTGTCCATTATTTTCTTATTAGGAAACCAATTCGTTTCTGCACAAACGCAACCTATTCCATCTTCAGCTAAGATTTATCATCAGCTCCAAAAATTAAATTTTTTAGGTACGGTGCTTTATGTAGCTGCTCATCCAGATGATGAAAATACTCGAATGATAAGCTATTTATCCAACCATACCAAAGCCAGAACTGCTTATATCTCCTTGACAAGAGGCGATGGGGGGCAAAACCTGATTGGTTCAGAAATCAGAGAGAAATTAGGTGTAATACGAACACAAGAATTATTACAAGCAAGAAAGATTGATGGCGGACATCAATTCTTTTCAAGAGCCAATGACTTTGGTTTTTCAAAAATACCTGAAGAAACTTTTGAGATTTGGGATAGAGAAGTCGTTATGTCTGATTTGATTCATACCATTCGAAAATGGAAACCTGATGTAATTATCAATCGTTTCAGCCACGAATCTCATGGAAAAACGCATGGACATCACACCGCTTCAGCTATTTTGTCTTACGAAGCATTCGAAAAAGCAGCCGACCCATTTTCATATCCTGACCAGATTGCTCAATTCGGAACTTGGCAACCTGCAAGACTTTTTTATAATACTTCATGGTGGTTTTATGGAGGTAGAGATAAATTTGCTAAGGTTGACAAATCAAACATGGTAGCGATTGACATCGGAACCTACTACCCTATCTTGGGCTTATCCAATTCTGAAATTGCTGCTCAAAGTCGTTCGATGCATAAATGCCAAGGTTTTGGTTCTGCACTTTCAAGAGGAACACAAATGGAATATTTGGAGTTTTTGAAAGGAGAGCCTTTGTCAGAACATAAAGATGTTTTTGAAGGAATCAATACGACTTGGTCTAGAGTTGAGAACGGGAAACCCGTTGGAACATTTTTAAATCAAATTATCAATAAATTCAACCATCAAAATCCTGCTGCTATTATCAATGATTTGATACAATTGCACGGAATGATTCAAAAAACAAAAGACAAGCATTGGAAAAAGGTAAAAACTGAGGAGTTAGAATTGATTATTCAAAATGTTTTGGGTCTTTATTTAGAAGCCAGTGCTGACAAATATGCGCTTACGCAAGGGGACAATGCAAAATTAAAAGTAGAAGTGGTTAATCGTTCCAATCAAACCATTACCTTAAAATCAGCAACACTCTTACCGCTTAACACTTCGTTGGCTGAAAATATGATGTTGAAATATAATGATAAAAAAATCATAGAATCAGAATTTCAAGTAACGAACAGTATTCCTAAAAC
>CALAJP010000019.1 GCA_937922815.1 uncultured Saprospiraceae bacterium | reverse complement strand
TGGTTAAACCGAGATGACTGAAACATACCTGCAAAAGTAGTTGCCGACCCTACATTCCAATTATCAAGCGGCTGGTCAAATGGTGTGCCATTAAATGTGCCGTCAAACGCTCTAACATTTGATACATCCCAATTATTAATATTTTGATTAAAAACATTACTTTGTAAAAACAATCGCCCCATATTAGTTACTTTATTAAGGCTAGACTCAGGAGGTCTTTCCCAAGTACTAATATCGGAGTTAAATTTATCAGCATTCCTAAACATTGAATTCATACTGATTCCTCCTGATACATTTTCGCCAATATGCCAATTTGCAATGCTCGGCGCTATATCTTCAAAACCCGTTGCTGAAAGAAATGCTGAACTAAAATTTGTTACCTTGCTTACATCCCAATCGCCCAAAGACTGATTAAACGCTACTGCATCTCTAAAAACAGTGGATATACTGGTTACGCTATTGGTGTTCCAATTGCCAACAGGCTGATTAAATGCTCTAGCGTTCTGAAAAAGTGCCGTAAAATCTCTTACATATGCCATGGTCGAGTTACCTGCATCTTCCCAAGCTGCCAAAGGCTCATTAAACACAGTACACCCAGCAAACATCCTTCCCATAGTTACAGACTCAGTATTAGTTCCACTAATATCCCAAGTTGACAAGCCTTTACCTTCAAATTTTTGACAAAGAAGAAAGGTTTCAGCAAAACTAGTAACTTTGGTTACGTCCCAGCCCGTTAAGTCAAGATTCATGTTTTGCTGCCGTTCAAACAGCCCTGCCATATTAATTGTAGTACCGTCGGCTACATTTTCGCCAACATTCCATGGCAATGTATTTAATGCACCCGCTGCCTCCCCATTATTAAAATTACTTTCCCTATTAAACGTAAGTATACGAGAACCCGCATTATTAAAATCTCTTGGCTCATTAAAAAACATGAGTGAAAAGTCCGTTACTCGCCCTACATCCCAATTGCTTAATTTTTGATTATAATCATGTACTTGTTGAAACATACCCATCATGCTTGTAACATATGCCATGGTTGAGATGGTAGTGCCATCTGCTGCTTTTTCTTCCCAATTTGCTAAAGGCATATTAAAAGTATCACAAATAGCAAACATATTGGTCATATCAACAGCGTGGGTATTGGTGCCACTTATATTCCAATCTGGAACTCCGTGCCCTTCAAAAGCAACATTACGTACAAACATCCTTGCAAACGAACTTACTTTGGTAACATCCCAACTTGACAAGTTTTGATTAAAGTTAGCATTACCATCAAACATAGCTGCCATAGTTATGGTAGTACCCGCAGCTAGATTACTCCCTATAGTAGACCATAGCATCGGTGTAGACACACCAGCTGGAGCGCCATTATTAAATATTGTAAGCGAAGGTATTATAACTGACGAACTAAACATGTTTTCAAAATTAGTTACATTACCTACATTCCAATTATCTAAATTATTATTAAATAATGCAGCATTATGAAATGCATAAGAAAGAGATGCAACATTAGTCATGTCCCAATTTTTAATGGTATTATTATCATCAACAAGAGATGAGCAGCCTCTAAACAAATTGGCCAGTGATGCACCAGTGCGAAATTTGGGGCTATCGGTTAACGTTGTTGCAATATCCATATTAGCGGCACCCCATAAGTCAAGCGTAAAAAACTCTGCATCTCCCCAAGAAATAATACTTTTAATTTTTGGAGATTCGGTTGCATTTCCTTGCATTCTAAACCGATTTAAATCACTAGAGTAATAAATTTGAACATTAGTACCTGCTGGCGCATTATCAAAATCGGCACTATTAATCCTTAACTCAGCCGATACGTTAGTATAGGTGTGCAATAAAGTAGTGCCATCTGCATCGTAAACAGCAATGGTCATCCCACTAGTTGGAGTAGCATCAGTTACTTTAAAAGTACCCGAAGACAAATCTACCTCTATTTTGAAAGGGGCTTGAGCATTACTAGTCAAAGAATAAACCAACAAAATTAGAACCAATAAAAATTTAACTCTCAGCATAATATTTTATATTTCAATACCATCGACTAGCGTATTTTAGCGATGGTTATTTAGTGTCATTATTGTTTTTAACAAAAACCTTTAATTCTCTATATATCTACTCAATCAAGTAATGCGAGTTAAAAGCCAAGTGATAGTTTAAGTTTTCCCAACGAATAGTTCTTCGTTGAACCTGAACTAAGTATTTTCTTCTTATTGGTTTAGAAAAAGGTAACCGATAAAGAAATTGTATTGTAATTATCGTTTGGTAAAAGTGCAACGAAATAGTTGATTGATTCACAAAACTCATTGATATCCAAATCAATAGAAAAAATACAAAATGTATTAAATATGATTTTTCAATTGATTTAGATTCAATTTTTACATTATTCCACATATAATTATCAGCGTTAATTTTTTAACGATAAATTAGTATTTGGTAAAAGTTGTTGTTAATCCGCTTGATTGTAATATTATTATTACGAGGATATAAAAATAAAGGTTACAACTCTCGTTATAGGTTTTATCTCTAAAAGAGAAACTAAACTAAATGGTAGTGTTTATAGGTAAAAAATAAGTAATTCGTAAAACACTCTAAATGAATAGATATTTAATATAAATGATATAGAGTGATAGCGTCTTTTCTAAAAAAAAAGTTCTCTAAATAATATTTAAATTATCGAAATGCCTAAACAGACGTAAATGCAATGTTATTTATTTGTTTTTTAACCAATAGAAAAGCCTAATCTACTTTATGAAAAAAGCAGATTAGGCTTGTGTGAAAAATATAAAAAACAGCCTTATATTTTATAGAAATTCAAAGGCGTTATTAATAGGTTATCTAGTTATATAAATAAACCCTCTTTTAACTTCTTCTCCGTTATTGTATTCTAATCTATAGAAATATGTTCCTACAGGTAATTCTCCTTGCGTTATAGAAGGTCCACTACTCGTAGTTCCGTCCCAATCATTAAGATAAGGTTGAGCTTGGAATAAAACGGATCCCCATCTGTTTAATACCGTCAACTTAGCATTAGGTGCACCTTCTAATAGACCCGGAAATACCAAGAAATCATTTTCGCCATCTCCGTTAGGAGTAAACACCTCAGGAATAAAAGGATCGCAAGGGTCAGGGTCTAAGAAATCAACAATACTATCGTTATCACAGTCTGGGGGCGTAAATTGATCGTAAGGAACATTATTAATATTGTTTAACTCTACAAAATCAGCTAAATTATCTCCATCCGAATCCCAATCTCTAAAATTAGGTGTTCCGTCTGCATCAGTATCTAAAAGTTCGCTAAATTTCATTACGATTTCATTACCTCCTCTTTCTACTCGATCTGGAATACCATCATTATCTGTATCTAAATCTCTGAAATCAGGGATTCCGTCTTCGTCTGTATCTTCTGGTTCTTCAGAACCTCCTTCTATTATATCATAGATTCCATCTGCATCAGTATCAAGGTCTAAATAATCAGGAGTTCCATCATTATCCGTATCCAAAGGATTGTTTGAATCTTCTCCAATTTCGATTATATTTGGAATACCGTCATTATCCGAGTCTCCATTATCGATTGGAATTACTATTATCGTCGTATCGCATACTTCGTTTGTATCACATACTACTATACATAAACTGTCTACCGTACTTGTCGGATCTTCTTCCAATATATAGGTAACACAACCTTCTTCATCTATACTATAACTCCCCTCTGTTGTTGTTCCTGACTTCGTCCCTTCACATGATGTTATTTCCGCTGGGCTCGCTTCTACCCAACTCGTATCTACACACAATACTACACTGTCTCCTGGTCCCACTGGCGTTGGGGGCGTTATTATTGGAGTATTGACAACTGTGATGAATATGCTATCCGTTAAAAAGCAACTACTTCCAAGGCTTGACCGAACATATATTTTTTGACTCAAAATTACATTGTTCAATAAATTACTAGATAAGGCTGTACCGTTGCTTTGTGCAAAAAACAAACTGCTGTGATAAGTTAAAGTTCCGTTACTTGCTACTAAATTAGGTAAAGAAATATTTTCTCCTCTAAATATTACCGTATCCTTGGTCATTAAGGATGGTGCTGGTGAGACATCTACGTTTGTAATATTTATACTATCTATTCGGGAACACCCCTTAGTATTTTCGCTTCTCACATATACCGTCTGATTTGCAGAGACATTAACTAAAGTTGTATTTGGTAATTCTTCTCCTCCGTTTTGTGCCAACAATAAAGTGTTATGATAACTTACCGTACCACTGCTCGTAACCAAATCGGGCAAATATACATCTGAACCTTGACATGGTGTAGCATCTTGTGTAACAAAATCAGGTAATGTATCTACTACTATTTCAATACTGTCTAACCTATTACAATCATTACTTTCTTCTCGAACATATATTTTTTGAGAGGCTGTTACATCATTCAATATACTATCCAATGGTAAATCTCCACTTATCGCTAAATCTACTGTACTATGAAAAGTTCTCTCTACTCCAGATCCTGATGGAGCTAGATCTTTCAAATTCACATCACGACCAGTACATACCGTAGTATCTTTTATTTTAAAATTATTAAGAAAAGAGGAAGTACTAATGCTAACACTGGTAGGAAGACTTATTGATATAGGCCTAATTTCGGGACACTCCCCCAAATTCTCTACCCTTGCATATATATTAGTGTCCGAAGTCACTTCAAATAATATCGTACTGCCCAAATCTACTCCTCCATTTTTTGCTAATGCAAAAGTAGTATGATAACTTACAGTTCCCCGACTCGTATCAATAAGGTCATCTAAATTCACAAACCCACCAAAACAGCTAGTAGAGGACGTTGGGACAAACACAAGCGTAGTATCTAGTTCTATCTCTATGCTATCCATCTCTACACAACCTTCTGCATTCTCACTTCGTATATATATTGTGCTATCAAAAGATATTATCAATGTACTACTATCTAACTCTTCAGAATCATTCTCCGAACCTAACTTACTATTATGAAAACTTACATTCCCATTACTTGTCGTTAGTGCATTCAAATCAATTTCAATCTCCTTACAATAAATGGTCGTATCTCTTGTGCTCAATGTAGGTAATGTATCTACTCCTATTTCAATACTGTCTGTCATCGCACAAGAATTCGCAAAATTGGCCCTAACATATATTTTTTGAGAGGAAGTTACACTGTTTAACGTGGTACCTAATGGTGAACTTTGACTTGCTGCTAAATCTAATGTGCTGTGAAAAGTCTCAGCTTCACCAAATGTTGAATTAACTAAGCTTCTTAAGTTCAAACTACTCCCACTACATAATGTCGTGTCTTTAGTAATTAAAGAACGCTCAATAGTACTAATTTCTATCGGCAGAGTAGCTGTTCGATAACAGCCCATTGCATTCTCTGCCCTTATATATATAGTCGTATCTGAAACCACATTAAATAAATTTGTACTTAACAACTCTTCTCCTCCACTTTCTGCCAATGCACTAGTACGGTGATAACTTAACGTCCCATTTGTTGTGGTATTTATATCTGTTAAATAAATATCACCACCACGGCATGTTGATTTCCTATTCTGCGTAGTTAACGTAGGCAATGCATCTACTCCTATTTCAATACTGTCTATCTTTCCACAGTTACCATCAACTGCTCTAACATATATTTTCTGTGAGACTGTTATATTAGTTAATGTATCACCTAAAGGGGAACCGCCACTTAATGCTGAATCTAAACTACTGTGAAATGTCGGAGCGTTACTAAATGTTGACGATGCAACTAAACCTCTTAAAGCCAAATCACTACCACTACATATCGTAGTATCTTCGTGCATACTTATTGTAGGTGGAGGAATGAAAGTAATGGCTGCAGTGAAAGTAATAGAATCTCTTTTATAACACCCTGTCGTATCCTCTGCTCTTATATAAACAGTATATGTATTATTAGAAACACCATTTGCTCCTAGCGATAGACTAATATTGGGGAATCCCACATTTGGTAATTCTTCACCTCCATTTTCTGCAAATGTTCTAGTACTATGGTAAGTTAGTGTTCCCGTACTTGCAGTAATAAAATCAGGAAAATACACAAACCCACCGTTACATACATTAACAGAATTATTGTTAACATTTAATGTAGGCAATGCATCTACTCCTATTTCAATACTGTCTATTTTATGGCATCCAGTTATTCTACTTTCGTCTCTAACATAAATTGTTTGATTGGCTGTAATGTTCGTTAAGTCGGTTGACATATTAGCTCCCATAGTATCGGCTTGTTCAAAACTAACATGAAATGTAACGGTATCTCCTCCAGATATCAGGTTCATCAAATTAAGATCAGAACCAGAACAAACCGTAGTATCACTAGTAACTAACGTAGATGATGTAAATTCACATACAGAATCCTGAGCATAGGTCTGTAAGGAGCAGAATACCAAAATCACTACTAGTGTTAAATATCTATATAAAAAGTTGCATTCCATAAACTCGTTGTATAAAAATATATTTTTTAAAAAAGGGTTCGCTAAATATAAAGCTTAAAATATCATCACCATACCAACATGTAGAAAAACCCACATTGTATCGACGGAGGTTATATTATGGGTTAATTGAGTTCAAAACATCCGTGAGACTTTAAACACATTGTCACAAAGTAGTTTTCATATATTTATCAATAGGAATAAATCTCACAAAACACTGTTTATAGTTACGATAGTAATTTCAATATAGTTGCGGGCTGAAATTATTTCTTGAGTTAAAGTATATCTATAAAAACCAAGATAAACGACTAGCAATCAATGAATTTTCGCACCATTAATTGCTCGTCGTAGTAATAATTAAATTCGGCGGTGTATCAAATGTAATGCTAAGAAATAAGCAACTCGGATAAAAAACGTAATTTTAAGATTATCAAAAAAAAATTATGTATACATCTTGTCCAAGCTGCTGTAGCACAAATATAAAAAAGAATGGCCATACTTAC
>CALAJP010000018.1 GCA_937922815.1 uncultured Saprospiraceae bacterium | reverse complement strand
TGTTAGGAGATACCCCCATTGCACTTTCAAAATACTGATTAGCTAATTCGCTACCATTCAAAGAGTGTAGTTGCCCTAAATTAATCCAAGCATCTTCTATGGTAGCATCATTTTCGACACAGGTTTGAAAAGCATCCATAGCCTCTTGAATCTTATTTTGATCTTTATAAATCAAGCCCTTCATGAAAAATGCTTCTGCATGAGTAGGATGTTTTTCTAATATCTTCTGAACTGTAGCTAGTGATTGTTCATATTGTTGGGTGATAAGTTGAAATTCACTCAGTTTTAATAAAGTTTGAACTCGGCCAGGGAATTTCGTAGCACAATCTTCTAATGTTTTGATTGCTAGAAATGATTGTTGAGCATCCATTTGAACATCAGCAAGAATATGGTAAAGAGATGGATTCTCAGGAGCTAATTCTATTGCTTTATTCAAATCGTCAATAGCTTGGTTGAAAGCTTCGTTTTGATAGAAGTATTCTGCCCTTTGTAGTAATAGTTGAGGATTGTTGGGCTGTTGTTCTATTGCTTTATTAAACTGTTGAACCTCGGACTGTTTTTCGTTTGTTGAATCAATTTTTTGATTTTCTTTTTGGCAAGCGAATAAAAGAAAAAAGATGATTGTAATAGCATAGGTTTTAGGAGATTTAATCATATTTTAGAATCAGTTGGGTTATTTATTTTTCTTTTTAATAATCAGACGACTACAGTTTTTCTTAGTAATTAGTTTGCGTGCTACTTTTTTAATATCAGCAGGAGTAATTGATTTATACAATTCAGCTTCATTATTAATCATTTCAGGTTTGCCAATAGATTCAAAGTATCCTAAATTGATTGTTTTGTTTAGAACGCTCATTTCAGAGAAAACTAATGCACTTTCAAATTTATTTTGACAAATAATTAATTCTTTAGTGGTTACTTCTTCTTTTTTAATAGTTTCTAACACTTCCCAAATTGCTTTTTCTGCGGCTACCAAATCGGTGCCCTCTTCTAGTTTTCCTTCTACTAAAAACAGTCCTGGCCCTTGTGTTCCTGTTATGTAAACATCAATATAAGAGAATATTTCAGACTCTTTACTTAGGCTTTTTACCATTCTAGCAGAGTCTCCACTTGCCAAAATATCTGAAAGTAAATCCAATGCCATATATTCTTTGCTCAGTCTATCGGGCATATGAAAAGCTAGATGAATAGAATGTAGAGGAACTTTACCTGTTTGGGTACGGCTTCTCATTCTGTTTTGAGCAGGTTCTATTGGGTTGTTTGTGCGTTGAACTGGACTGGAAGGTATGTTGTCAAAGTATTGTTGAACTAAAGCTTTTGTTTTTTCAATATCTAGATTTCCTGCTATGGATAATATTGCATTATTCGGAGAATAAAAATTTTTATAAAAATCTTTAACATCTTGAAGAGTAATATCTTCAATTTGTTTGATATTAAAACCAATTGTTGGCCATTGGTAATGATTTTGTTTGAAAGCCATTTGGCTTAGGTTGTGCCAAATCATTCCGTATGGTTTTTCAAGACAGGTTTCTTTGAATTCCTCAATAACTACTTTCTTTTGCACCTCGAACTTATCTTCTTTTAGAATAAGATTATTCATTCTATCTGCTTCGAGAAATAAGGCTGTTTCGAGATTATTCGCTGGAACAATATCGTAATAATTGGTAATGTCGTTATTGGTAAAAGCATTATTTTCTCCTCCCGCACTTTGGATGATATGGTCGAAATTAGGTGCATTTAATGAACCCGAAAACATTAAGTGTTCTAACAAATGGGCAAGACCAGTTTTTTGTGGATTTTCATCTCTAGAACCTACCTTATATAAAACATTTACTGCTGCCATAGGCGTTGCCGTGTCATTGTGTATCAATATAGTTAAACCGTTTTTTAACTGATAACGCTCGTAATTTATCATAGAAGTTTCTTGATTTATGACAAATATACATCAATTAGATAAGAAGCATAGTTCGTTTTTGTATTAAAGTAGCTTACTAAAAAGAAGTTTTGTTTAACTTTTTCACTTAAAGAATTAAACAAAAAACCTTTTATTGAGTTTTAATTCTACCTGTATGTTAATGGTAGGGATGCAAAAAAATAGTTTATGGAAAAAACGGCTTGTGTAATTGGTTCTGGTTTTGCGGGTTTATCGGCGGCTTGTTATCTAGCCAAAGAAGGGTACGCAGTAACTGTTTTAGAGAAAAATGCTACTTTCGGAGGAAGAGCTAGGCAGTTCAGAGCATCTGGATTCTCATTTGATATGGGGCCTAGTTGGTATTGGATGCCCGATGTATTTGACCGTTTTTTTGAGAATTTTGGCTATAAAGTGTCCGATTTTTATAAGCTAGTTCGGCTAGACCCTTCGTACACGGTTCATGTAGATGAAAAAAAGGAAATGATTATTCCTGCCAAAATGGAAAAATTAATGGCTTTGTTTGAATCTTATGAAAAAGGAGCTGCTAAGAAACTGAAATTGTTCTTGGAGGATGCCCAATATAAATACGAGGTCGGTATTAATGAGTTTGTACAGAAACCAGCTCATGGGTTTTTAGAATTTGTTGATTTTAAGGTAGCGAAAAGTGTTTTTAAATTAAATCTATTTACCTCTATATCTAATCATATTCGACAATATTTTAAAAACCCTCATCTAATCAAATTATTAGAATTCCCTGTTTTGTTCTTGGGAGCTATGCCGTCAGATATTCCTGCACTATATAGTCTGATGAATTATGCCGATATGTCTCTAGGTACTTGGTACCCTATGGGGGGAATGACCAAAATAATAGAAGGAATGATTGAAGTTGCGAAAAAGCTTGGAGTTAAGTTTGTCTCGCATGCCGAAGTATTTGATGCTAATGTTGATAGAGGCAAAATAGAGTCTTTGCGTACTTCGAAAGGTGATTTTGAGGCAGACATATACATTAACACGGCAGACTATCAATATTTTGACCAAAACATATTGCCGAAAGAATATCGCCAATATGATAAAAAGTATTGGAATAATAGGGTGTTGGCACCTTCAAGTTTACTTTTTTATTTGGGTTTCGATTGTAAAATAGATAAACTTAAACATCATAATTTGTTTTTTGATGGTGATTTTGACACTCACGCTTCTCAAATTTATGAAACGCCCAAATGGCCGTCGGACCCTTTATTTTATGTTTGCTGTCCTTCCAAAACAGATGTATCCGTTGCTCCAGAAGGTTGTGAAAATGTATTTCTACTGATGCCTATTGCTCCAGATATTAAGGATAATGATGAATTAAGAGAGGAATATTTTGATGTGATGATAGATAGGTTGGAAAAAAAGACAGGACAGAAATTAAAAGGTAATATTATTTATAAAAGAAGTTTTGCTGTTAATGATTTTAAAAGCGAATATTATTCATTTAAAGGGAATGCTTATGGTTTGGCAAATACGCTTAAACAAACAGGTCCATTAAAGCCCAAGATGAAAAGTACAAAACTTTCAAATTTATACCATGCTGGACAGCTAACAACTCCTGGGCCAGGAGTGCCACCTTCAATAATCTCGGGCGAAGTAGCTGCTCGTGAAATTTGCAAAAATTATTTCGAACCCCAAATATTATAATGTTATGTCTTTTTCACTATTTACTCAAACTTGTCATTCTTGTAGCGAATTAATAACTAAAAATTATAGTACTTCGTTTTCATTAGGAATATTAATGTTCGCGAAACAAGTCAGACAACCAATCTATTCTATTTATGGATTTGTTCGATTTGCGGACGAAATAGTTGATACCTTCCATGATTATAACAAAGAGTATTTATTGAATAACTTTAGAATACAAACCTATGAGGCTATTGAAAATAAAATTAGCCTAAACCCTGTTTTACATGCTTTTCAGGAGGTCGTTAATGAATATAATATATCTATGGATTTGATTGATGCCTTTTTAGATTCTATGGCTATGGATTTAGATTATAATAATTACCACGATGCACTCTATCATCAATATATTTACGGATCTGCGGAGGTAGTAGGCCTAATGTGTCTAAAGGTTTTTTATAAAGATAATGAAGAGAAATACGAAGAACAAAAGACTTTTGCCTCAGCTTTAGGTGCTGCTTTCCAAAAAGTTAATTTTCTTAGAGACATGAAGAGCGATTTTGACGAAAGAGGAAGAGTATATTTTCCTGGAGTCGATTATCAAAATTTTACAGCAGCGGATAAAGAATCAATAGAAAATGATATTGAAAACGATTTTGACATGGCTCTAAAAGGAATATTAAATTTACCCACATCAGCTAGATTTGGAGTTTACGTGGCCTATGTTTATTATCGAAAACTATTCAATAAGATTAAATCAGTTACTCCAATAGCAGTAAAGAAAGAAAGAATTCGAGTGAATGATACGCATAAAGCATATTTACTGTTAAGTTCAGCAGTTAAAAATCAGCTTAATTTAATATGAAAGTTGTATTTGCTAGAAATTGGTATAAATGGATTTCGAGTATATTGGTAATATATCTGCTATTCTCTTTTTTTTCGCACAAGTTTCTTGGAGTCGAGATGATAATGGACTTGCCTACAATATCAATTTTTCCAATTCTAGAGAGTAACTACACCTATATATATCTACATTCGTTTACCTTGCTGTCTATCGTTCCTCTGTTTTTTGATAGAAGAGTAGCGTTTTATAAAAAACTGAAATACGTTATAGCCTCTATTGTTCCAATAGCTCTAGTTTTTATTCTATGGGATATATACTTTACAGAATATGAAGTATGGGGTTTTAATCATGACTATATAATAGGTGTCAATTTATTTGGCTTACCAATGGAAGAATTACTCTTTTTTGTAACCTTCCCAATGGCGTCGATTTTTATTTATGAATGTGTTGATTATTACATAGATAAAGAATTGTCCCAAAAAACACTTCAAGCTATAGAGATTATATTATCTTTTGTGTCTCTTATACTCTATTATATATATAGTGTTCATATTTACTCCAGTTCTGTTTTTGGCTTAACACTAGTATTGCTTCTAATGTCGCAAGGAGATTTTGTTTTAAATAAAAGAGAGAAAAGTAATTTTTGGCAGATGTTTATTATTTTGTTGATACCTTTTTGCTTAGTTAATGGCGTTTTGACAGGAGGTTTTACTACTAATCCTATTGTGTACTATAATATATTTGAAATTACAGGATTTAGGTTGGTTACTATACCTATCGAAGATGTTTTTTACAATTTCATATTAATGTATTCTTTATCAACGCTATATGTATTCATAAAAAATAAATATAAATAAAGAGGGTAAAAAAGATGTAAATAGATTAGGAAAGGCGAGAATAGAGTTGTAGTTTTGCAGCCGCTTAGAAAGCTAAGCAATTTTTAACTTGAAAAGTTGATGTTAGGGTGGTTTAAAAATAAATAAATTTTCTTTCAAAAAGATTAGGAAGTTTGAAAAACTTAAATTACTTTTGCACCCGCTTAGCAAGATAAGCGAAAAAGATTTGAAATAAATCATCTTTAATTTTTATTAAATTTTCTTTCATTAAATTAGGAAAATAGGAAAAAAGAAAAGATATTTGCACTCGCTTCCGAAGGGAAGTGAATAAAGAAAAGATCATTGACAAATTGGGAGAGGAAAATAATAATTAGGTAAGTTTAATTGCTATTTATAGTGATTGGCACAAATTAAGAATTTTTACTATGGAGAGTTTGATCCTGGCTCAGGATGAACGCTAGCGGGAGGCTTAATACATGCAAGTTGAGCGAGAAGATTGGTGCTTGCACTGATTGGAAAGCGGCGCACGGGTGAGTAACGCGTACATAATCTACCTTACAGAAAGGAATAGCCTTGGGAAACTGAGAATAATACCTTATAGTTTAATGAATTGGCATCGATTTATTAATAAAGTTCAGGCGCTGTAAGATGAGTGTGCGTATGATTAGGTAGTTGGTAAGGTAACGGCTTACCAAGCCGACGATCATTAGGGGGCGTGAGAGCGTGATCCCCCACACGGGTACTGAGACACGGACCCGACTCCTA
>CALAJP010000017.1 GCA_937922815.1 uncultured Saprospiraceae bacterium | reverse complement strand
TCATCTTCACTTGCAATTTCTCTCGATGTTTCGTCATTGAATAATACAGTTACTGGATAAACCAATTCGAAACATTCTTCGCCAAATTCATCAATTCCACCTTGAATATCATCAGAAGCTATCTTGGCAAAATCTGTTGTGGAAATATTATCCGTAAGTTCAGTATCTGCATTTGCATCATCTTCACAAGAAGTAAAGAATACAGAAAAAGAGATTAAAAGTCCGAAAATAAATTTTAAGTTTTTCATTTGAGTTATTTATAAAGGATGAATAATTTATGTTTTACATCTGCATAAGTCATCAACCTATAATTGTGTACTCACTAAAAAACTATTTTTTTTAAAAAAATTAAATTTCCGTTTTTACGAATGCCCAAAGACTATCATTTTCAGGTAAAGGGGCCGTATATTTTTGTTCTTCATTTTTGGTAGGATGCATGAAAATTACTTGATGAGAATGTAAATGAATAGACCTATCTTTATTAGACCTTCTTGCACCGTATTTTACATCTCCTTTTATAAACGCACCTGCATTAGCTAACTGTGCTCTTATCTGGTGAAACCGCCCAGTTAATGGAGTAACTTCCAAAACTTGGTATTTATCAGAACGAGCAACCGTTTTATAGGTAAGTTTCGCTTCTTTAGCTGAATTATCACTTTCTGTTACTACCTGCGATTTATTTTTAACCTTTAACAAGTAATTTATTAGCTCTCCTTCTTCACTATCCATTGGAGTTACTACTGCTAAATATTTCTTGGTAATGGTCTTTTTTTGAAACTGTTCACTCAAATTATGAGCAGCTGTCTTGTTCTTTGCAAAAATAATTACACCACTAACAGGGGTATCAATTCTATTGATGACATATAAAGTGTGTTTGCAATAAATTTCTAATAAATCCTTTAATGACTTTTCTTCGGATTTAGTAGGCTGCGAAGACATTCCCGCAGGCTTATTAGCTACCAAGATATGGTGATCGTGATAAAGTATGTATTCTTTCATAGGTATTCAAATTAAAAAACAAGAGGCTGTTTTCAGCATTGAAAACAACCTCTTGAAAGTTATTTTTAAAACTCCGAAGAGTTATTAATTCGATTTAGTAACCAGAACGGCTTCCGTTATAACTTGGTCCGTGACCTGCTTTTTTAACACCACAATCAGGTCTTCCCATTGAAGTTTCACCTTTTGCTACGTTAAATTCAACTCTTCTGTTAATTAAGTTACTACCGTTAGTATCAATAATAGCGTTAGTTTCTCCACCATAAGTTAAGATAACTCTATCGCTAGCAATACCGTACTTAGTAGTTAAGTAATCAATAGTTGCTTGAACTCTATTGAAAGATAACAAGTTGTTATAACAATCAGAAGCTCTTCTATCAGTATAACCTTTAGCAACAACTCTTACGTTAGGGTTTTGCTTAAGTACAGTTGCAACATGGTGTAATTTTGCTTTTTCAGAATCTTTGATTTTGTATGAATTGTCACCAAAGTTAATCATAGGTAAGAACCAATCAACATTCGGGTCTGGAAAATCAATAGCAGCAATTTTACCATCAACTAATCTGTTGATTTCATCTTCGCTTAAGTAGTTAGGATCTGGAATTTGAGCAACACCTTCAGAGTCAACTTTGTAACCTGGAGCTGAGAAAGGCTCTTTATCTTCGTGATCTAAAACACCATCGTTATCACTATCCATAGCTACACCTCTAGTATCAACAACTGCATTTGCAGGGCTTTCTACTTCTTGGTCTAACATATCGATAATTCCATCAGAATCAGAATCAGTTAAATCTAAAATTGGTCTAGCTTTAACTTCTGCTAAATCTTCAGCAATCATGTCTAGTGGAGATGTCCACCATGCTGGAGTAGCTTTAGCTTCGTTTTTACCCAAGTTAATTGCCAATCTAACACCTGTTCTATGCATAATGTCATCCTTAGGCGATCTAGATGTAGTTGTTTCAAAAATATAACCATCAATTGCATCTCCCATTTCGCCTCCGAAAGGTAGCATTGATTTATGCTCTAAATACAAAGCAATCTTTTCAGTCAACTTGAAACCAATACCCGCACCAAAGCTTGCAAATGTTAATGCACTTCTATCAGTTCCAATACCTGCAACATCAAGAAAATCCTCTTTCCCTCCAACTGTAGGATCTAATTTAACTGAAGTTAATGCAAAACCTGCACCTGCTAGTACATAAGGGTTAATTGTCTTCATTTTGTTAGCTTTGAATTGATTCAAAGAAACAAGAACGTCTAAACTTGCACCTGCACCACTTGTTGTATATCCTGTTTGAGATAAACCTGCCAAGTGTACAGCATCCGTTTTTGTATCTTCTCCTGAAGTTGAGAAATAATCTACAGAACCTCTTAAAGAGAAAATATGGTCTAAAGACTTTCTAAGCTCTAGTGAAGCTCCAAAACCTAAACCTGAATTAATGTCACCAGTTATATATTGAGTTCCCAAACCAACACCTAACTCGAATTTGTCTTGAGGTTTAGAATTAATAACTAGCCCAGCATCGTCCTGTGCTTGAGCAGTAAATCCTAGCCCTAACACAAATACAAATAAATAAAGAATTCTACTAGCCATAATGGATCGCTTTTATTTTAGAAGATTTTAAAATTTAAAAATACGTATTAAATTATCTAATATATACAATATTTCCGCACAAATGTAGATAACTTAACTTAAAGTTTATAACAAAAAAGCATATTACTGCGAATTTTTAAAACAATGATATACTTTTTTATGATTTTTTATGATTTTCCCCCAAGTCATTGACTTTTATACTTGTCAGTTACTCAGTAACATATTTAGATAATTTATCCGAAATCTCTTGAGCAAAGCTCTCATCTACATTTCTTGATAAATTTATCAGATTTCTAGCGATAGCTATGTCTGCATTCATTTCCCTACCAAAAGACGAAGCACCAGCCCCCAATGTTTCATAAAAAGTTAAATATTCTACTAACTCTTTTGACCAATCGTCAATTTCTGACCGTAACTTCTCTTTTTCGCCTGAATTACCATAGACTGTTAAGAATTGTAAATGAGAAAAATCTCGTCTAAAGTTCATTACAGGAAATCCTTTATAATAAGCATCTACCATTTCCACTGCCTTTTCTTTCTCTCCTATTTCTATAAACTTTTTAGCAGCTCTAAGGGCAACTAATCTTAAATATTGGATACTTGGTGCAAAACTTTCATCTACGAACATTTTCTCTTTATCAAAATTCCCCCACTTAAACTCTTCTTTAAATAGACGCAGTGTTTTTTCTGCATCAACTGTTCCTTTCCCTGCCATTCCTATTCCTCTACCTGAAGCATCATTAGTCGTTTTTTTAGGAATAACTCTAAGTCCCAGTCCCTCTAGTCTTGTAAAGTTTTCTAAACCTAAAGTCGAAGAAGGTTGACAAGTTACCGCAAAATAAATAGGTCTATCATTTATATTACTCGCAACAATATCCAAAACGGCTAAATCTCCTTTAAATATTTGTTTCCTATCAATCGTAAAATCCATAGTTCCTGTGTAGCTAGTATCAGATGCAGAAATATTCCCAAGTGATATTTGCTTATCTCTATCGGTATTAATTCTCAAATTCTTAGCAGGTAAATAAGATAATAGTCCATTTCGTTGTGGATGGTCTTCTCCTACAAAGGTCAAAGCTTGGATAGCATCCATTCGATCACTATTCTGAGTATTAATCAAAATTTGATTTCTTTTGCTTCCTCGTATTTGATGCTCAGGAACCGTCAACTTTATAGCTTCAGAATCATTTACTTTTCTTCGCATTTGATTGATATACCAATCTACTTGTATCAAACTCAAGTTTACCACTCTTACATCTGGTCTAATATTCTCAACCTCTTGTGCATACCAAAGCGGATAAGTGTCATTATCTCCTAGTGTAAAGATGATAGCATTGGGTTCACAAGATTGTAAAAAGTTATTTGCATAATCTCTTGCTCCTGACAAATTCATTCTTGAATGATCATCAAAATTTTGGAACCCCATCAATAATGGTGCAGATAGAATCAAAACACCCGCTATTGGAGCAGCCACAGATTTTGCTAATTTAAATCGTTCTGCAAAAAGTTTAAATAATGCCAAAACGCCCATACCTATCCAAATACAGAATACAAAGAACGAGCCCACCAACACATAATCTCGTTCACGAGGCTCATGAGGGGGTTGATTACTATAAACAATCAATCCAATACCTGTCAATAAGAAGATAAACAAGAGTGAATAAAACTCTTCTTTTCTTTTCATAAAATGGAAAACCAAACCTATAATTCCAAAAATAAAAGGCAATAAGAAATAAGTGTTATAAGATTCTTCGTTTCTCATCCGTTCAGGCATCTTACTCGAATCGTACAACCTAGCATCATCTATCATTTTTATACCTGATACCCAATTACCATTCTTAACATTAGCTGGGGTATAACCTTGTTCACCATTCTGTCTTCCACTAAAATTCCAAAAGAAATATCGCCAATACATCCATCCTAATTGATAGCGTACAAAATAAGAAATATTATCTCCGAAACTAGGTCTGCCTGCAGGTAGTGGCTTATTAGGGTCTAAGCCCATCCAATCCGCCTTATAGTAACGTTCTCTATTTTGGGTGTTATCTCCCATTCTTGGGAAAAATTTCTTATCCTTAGCCGCATATTCATAAGAAGATTTTACATCTACTATTTCATATTTCCTTTCAATATCACCATTAGGTAATTTCTTTTCTACGATTCCATACCTATCTTCTTTACTAACACTATTAGGTCTTGCTGAAAAATCTGGGCCACTAATCAAAGGTCGGCTTCCATATTGCTCTCTATTTACATACGGCAATAAGCGATGAGGGTCACTTGGTTTATTCATATTAATAGGCGTATTCGCATTCGCACGAATTACTACAACACCATAAGTTGAAAATGAAACGGTACATAAGAATGCCGCTACCAATAGATTTTGTGCCAACGCCCCTCTTTTCATCACAGCCTTGAACAAGAAAAAATAAATAACTCCAATTAAAATTATGGTAGGTATAATTCCACTATTGGGTGGTAAACCTAACGAATTAACCATAAATACATCAAAACAACTCCAGATAGTAGGTATTCCAACGATTAATCCTTTCATCGTGAAAACAATAAAACCCATTCCTGCTACCAATGCCCATACAAAACCAATCATTGTTCTTTCTTTGTATTTTTTTAGGTAGTACATTACCGTTAATGCAGGAAAAACCAATAAAGAAAGTAAATGAACTCCCATTGATAAGGAAACGACAAAAATGGCTAAAATCAACCACCTATCAGCATTTTTATCATCATTAGGAATTTCGTACCACTTGACTGTTAGCCATAAACCCAATGCCATCATTGCAGTAGACATAGAATACACCTCCCCTTCAACGGCAGAAAACCAAATAGAGGTACTAAAACCTGTCGCTAAACCTGCTACTAACCCCGTAAAAAACAAAGCGATAAAAGTGGATGTTTCAATAGCATCTTCTTTTATATTTAGGGTCAAACGCCCCATAATGATAGCAATCCAAGCCACACAAGTTGCTGTTATTGCTCCGAAAATACCTGACATCATATTAACACTAAAAGCAATATTGGCGGGGTTATCAGAAAACCATTCAGGTAATAAGGTAAAAATTCTACCTACAAGAATAAATAATGGTGCTCCTGGAGGATGCACAACTTGTAACTTATACGCCCCTGCGATAAACTCTCCACAATCCCACAAACTTCCTGTTCGTTCAACCGAAAAGAAATAAACTATTGAGATAATTAAAAAGGTTAAAAGACCTGCCCACTTTTTTACTTGAGAATATGAATTCATTTTGGTGTTTGTAATTTATTATTCTTTGCAATTTTAATTATAACATCTCTATTTGGAGAATAAAACCCAATTTTAAGAGCGTATACCTTATTCAATACTTAAAACTATAACTTAATATTTTGCAAATGTAATAATTTAAATTCGCTTAATAAGCAAACTTATCCGCTATTTCACATCATTTCAAGACTTAACATATTGCAATAATCATCTATAAACTTACTCACAAAGCTACCTTATAGTTTCATAGCCAAGTACTTATTTTAAAAAATAAACTATAATTTCTATTTAAATAAAAAATAAAAGATAGGAACAAGTTTGTATAGTATCTTTAATATTAATACATTTGCACTCGCTATTGAAAAATTTATGTAATTTAAAATGGTCTAACAAAATGGCAATTTATTATTCAAAAGAAAAAGTATCAGAAATCGTTAAAGAATATGGCGGTTCTGAGAAGAACACAGGATCTGTAATCGCACAGGTTGCATTAATGTCTTACCGAATTCAAAAACTTTCGGAACATTTACACCAAAACAACAAAGATCAATCTTGCAGAAGAGCTCTTCTTTCGTTGGTAGGTAAAAGAAAAAAGACGCTTAAATATATTCAACGCAAAGATATTAATCAATATCGTAGCTTGATAGAAAAATTAGGAATTAGAAAATAATTTCTAGGTTTTTGGTTAAAAAAGATGGAACATCAATATTGTGTTCCATCTTTTTTTGATTTACAGCTATTGTACTTCAGTCTCCTAACAAAACAACAGGAAGAAAACTCAAGCATTTTTAAAATAATAAGCCAATAGTCTAACCATTATACATCAATTGGTTTATTTTTTTAATATATTGACCACTCTTATAAAGAATGCTATCTTAAAATTACAGTTTTCTTTATGGTTTAAACATAGATAATACATAAATTATCGCCCCAATTTGTATCAAAATTAATTAGAAATATAAAAAGTAAAAAAAAGAATGGGACAAAAGATTCCAACGACCGTTTCGTACAATTTACCTGACGGACAAGAAGTAGTTATTGAAACTGGAAAATTAGCCACTCAAGCTGATGGTTCCGTAGTTGTAAGAATTGGAAAAACGATGCTTTTCTGCTCTGTGGTTTCTAACCCAGAAATGAGAGAAGGTCAATCATTTTTTCCTCTTTCAGTAGATTATCAAGAAAAATTTGCTGCTGCGGGTAGAATACCAGGCAACTTTTTCAGAAGAGAAGCTCGTTTGTCAGAAAACGAAATTCTTATTTGTAGATTAGTAGATAGAGCTATTCGTCCGTTGTTTCCTGACAACTACATGAACGAAACTCAAATCATAATCAACTTAATATCTGCTGACCCTAACGTCAAACCAGATGTTTATGCAGCATTAGCAGCTTCAGCAGCACTTACGATATCTGACATTCCTTTTGCAGGACCTATCTCAGAAGTTCGTGTAGCAAAAATTGATGGAGAGTATAAAGTTAATCCTCCTATTGACCAATTAGAAAATGCAATATTAGACATTATTGTTGGTGCTACCAAAGATAATGTAACGATGGTTGAAGGTGAATGTAAGGAAGTAAGTGAAGAAGAATTGATCGAAGCGATTAAGGTTGGACATGAGGAAATCAAAGCTCAATGTGCACTTCAAATTCAGTTAGCGGAGAAATTAGGAGCTACAGAAATTAGAGAAATTGTTCTTCCTGAAGAAAACGAAGAAATAAAAGCAGCTGTTGCAGAATTTGCTACTGAAAAAATAAATGCTGTTTCTACTCGTCCTACTGCAAAACATGAGAGAAAGAAAGCATTTTCTGCTATTAAAGACGAAATGAAAGCACACTTCACTGAGAAAAATGGTGAAGAACACATGGCTGAGTTTGGTCATTTCTATTCAAAATATTTCGACAAACTGAAAAAGACAGTTATTCGTGAAATGATTATGTCTCAAAAATTGAGATTAGATGGTAGAGATCCAAAAACAGTAAGACCAATCTGGACAGAAGTGGATTATTTACCTACTGCTCACGGTTCTGCTATTTTTAATAGAGGAGAAACACAAGCGTTGACATCATGTACTTTGGGTTCAAAGATTGATGAAATGATGGTTGATAATGCATTAGGTTTATATAAAGATAACTTCATCTTACATTACAATTTCCCTGCATTTTCGGTAGGTGAAGTTAGACCAATGAGAGGTCCAGGTAGAAGAGAAATTGGACATGCAAACTTAGCAAGTAGATCGTTAAGACAAGTAATGCCAGATAATTACCCTTATACGGTAAGGTTGGTTTCTGACATATTAGAATCAAACGGTTCTTCTTCTATGGCTACTGTTTGTGCAGGTTCTTTGTCATTAATGGATGCAGGTGTACCTTTAAAATCTCCAGTCGCAGGTATTGCAATGGGTATGGTAAGTGATGGTGAAAGAAATATTATCCTTTCTGATATCTTAGGAGACGAAGATGCATTAGGAGATATGGATTTCAAACTAACAGGAACAGCAAAAGGTATCACTGCTTGTCAGATGGATATCAAAATTGATGGTCTTCCTTATGATTTGTTAAACGAAGCACTTCATCAAGCAAAAGAAGGTCGTCTTCACATCTTGGGAGAAATGGCTAAAACCATGGAAACTGCAAGAGAAGATTACAAACCTCACGCTCCTAGAATTGTAGAAATCATTATTGAAAAAGAATTCATTGGTGCTGTTATCGGACCTGGTGGAAAGATTATTCAAGAAATGCAAAAAGAAACTAACACTACGATTACTATCGAAGAAGTTGGTGAAAAAGGGCATGTTAATATCTTATCTCCAGATAAAGAATCAATTGACAAAGCTGTTGCAAGAATTAGTGATATTACGTTCCAACCAACAGTTGGTGATAGTTACGACGCAGTAGTAGCTACTGTAATGCCTTATGGTGTTTTTGTTGACTTCAAAGGAAAAAGTGGATTACTTCACGTTTCTGAAATTTCTCATTCGAGAATAGAAAAAGTTGAGGAACATTTCCAAGTAGGTGATGAAGTACGTGTAAAATTATTAGACATTGACAAACGTTCTGGAAAAATGAAGCTTTCAAGAAAAGCTTTAATTCCTAGACCTAATAGAGAAAACAAGGATAAATAATTAAATTTTTCTTGTTATCGAAGATACTAACCCGAGCTATATAAATAGTTCGGGTTTTTTAATTTATAGCTTAAAATATATTTTCATCCGTCAACCTCAGACAAGAATTTGACAAATAAATGGATTGATTTAATGAAATGTTAATTACCTTTGCACTTTATTGACTTCAATAGTGAAAGCAATCTTTGGCTATTGAATTATAGAAATGAATTATTTTTAGTATTTTACAATAGTGATCTTGCTTTTGATATTTGAAATAGAAGCTATCAAAGTTCATTAAAAAGAAATAAATAATATGGGTTGGTTCAAACGACTAAAATACGGTATTCAAACAGCCACTAAGCACAAGAAAGAAGCTCCTGAAGGTCTTTGGTACAAATGTAAAAAATGTAACGAGACTTCTACCAATAAAGAATTGAAAGAAAATTTCTTAAAATGTCCTCATTGCGGTTATCATACTCGCATTGGTTCTTATGATTATTTCGACTTACTTTTTGACGAAAATAAATATGAACTACTTGGCGAAGAAGTTCAATCTGTTGACCATTTATCTTTCGAAGATTTAAAACCCTATACGCAACGATTAGAAGAAGCAGCAAAGAAAAATAAAGCTACCGATTCCATTACTGTTGCCAAAGGGACGGTAAAAGGCAATCCTATTGTTGTTGCAGCTATGGATTTCACTTTTATTGGTGGTTCGATGGGTTCTGTGATGGGAGAAAGAATATCTAGAGGAATTGATTATTGTTTAAAAAACAAAGTTCCTTTCATGATAATTTCTAAAAGTGGTGGTGCTAGAATGATGGAATCCGTTCTTTCGTTGATGCAAATGGCAAAAACTTCGGCTAAACTATCATTACTTTCAAAAAATAGTATTCCTTATTTCTCTTTTATGACGGACCCTACAACGGGTGGCGTAACAGCATCTTTTGCAATGCAAGGAGATATTAATTTTGCTGAACCCAACGCATTAATTGGCTTTGCAGGACCAAGAGTAATTAAAGAGACGATAAAGAAAGACCTCCCCGAAGGCTTTCAACGCTCTGAGTTTTTATTAGAACACGGTTTTTTAGATTTTATAGTAGATCGTTCAGAATTGAGAGATAAATTAGGTTCTCTCCTTCATATTTTAAAAAAATAAATAATCTATTCAAAAAGGAATAATCAAATAATGTTGATTATTCCTTTTTTTAGGAGATAAAGTTTTAATTTTAGTTTTATATTTCTTTTTAAGAAAAAACTAATGAAACTTTACCAACCTTTTTCCCTTTTAGTATTTATAATCTTGTGCAGTTGTAATAAAAACCCTACAACAAATAAACAATCAAACATTATGAATCAAGTAAAAAAAATCAATGCTCCAATAGCAGAAACTAAAGATTATCCTATGGAAATCCATGGAGATCAAAGGAATGACCTTTATTATTGGATGAGGTTAAGTGATGAGCAAAAAAATGCAGAAACACCTGACGAACACACAAAAAAAGTCGTTCAGTATTTAGAAGCTGAAAATGAATATAAAGAAAAAAGTCTTAGTGAAGTAAAAGAGTTTAGAAATGAGCTTTTTGAAGAAATAAAAGGCAGAATCAAACCCGATGATAGTTCCGTACCCTATTTTAAAAATGGTTATTTCTATTTGACAGAATTTGAAAAAGGAAAAGAATACCCCATTTATAGAAGAAAAAAGGGCAGTTTGGACGCCAATGCTGAACTCCTAATTGATGTTAATACATTAGCTGAAGGGAAATCTTATTACAATATCGGTGCATTAAAAGTGAGTCCTGACAATCAATGGCTGGCATATGCAGAAGATACGGTAAGTAGAAGAGTTTATAGTATTAAGTTTAAAAATATAGCCACTGGAGAAATCCTGGGTTATGAAATACCAGGTGCCGCTACGTCTATTGAATGGTCAAATGATAGCAAAAGTATCGTTTATGTTTTGAAAGATGAACAAACATTATTACCGTTCCAAGTAAAAAAACATACTCTTAAACAACCTAAAAAAGACGTAACTATTTACACCGAAAAAGATAACACTTTTTACACCTACGTCTATAAAACTACTTCTAAAAAACATATAATAATTGCATTATCCCAAACGGTTTCTAATGAATATTTAATATTAGATGCAAATGCTCCTGCTGAGCCTAAAATGTTTCTACCAAGAGAACGAAATCATGAACATTCTTTAGATCATTTCGGAAATGAGTTTTATGTTAAAACAAACCATAATGCGACTAATTTTAAATTAATCACCTGCCCTGATAATGAGCCTTTCACCAAAGATAATTGGGTAGATAAAGTACCTCATCGAAAAGATGTGCTTTTTGAAGGCTTTGATTTGTTTGACAAGCATCTGATAACAGAAGAAAGAATCAAAGGAATTACTAATTTGAGAGTAATGAAACATGATGGTTCGGACGACCATTATATAGATTTTGCAGAAGAGGCTTATTTAGCATATTCTTCTACAAATGCGGACCCTTCTCTACCTTATTTAAGAGTAGGATTTACTTCAATGACAGTGCCTAATACTATTTATGATTACGATTTTGAAACCAAGAAATTAACCGTTAAGAAACAACAAGAAGTAGTAGGTGGTTACGACGCTTCACTTTACGAATCAAAAAGATTTTATGCAACCTCAAGAGATGGCGTAGAGATTCCAATTTCATTAGTTTATAAAAAAGATACGCCTCCCAGCGTTAATACTCCTCTTTTACAATATGCTTATGGCTCGTATGGCAGTAGTATGGATCCGTACTTTAGTTCAGTCAGACTTAGTTTACTAAATAGAGGGGTGGCTTTTGCTATCGCACATATCAGAGGTGGAATGGAAATGGGGAAACACTGGTATGAAGATGGAAAAATGTTAAAAAAGATGAATACTTTCAATGATTTCATAGATTGTTCCTCGTTTTTAATTGACCAAAAAATGACTTCTTCTGACAATCTTTTTGCGATGGGTGGAAGTGCTGGAGGACTGTTAATGGGAGTTATTATGAATGAAAGACCTGATTTGTATAAAGGAGTTATTGCTGCAGTGCCTTTCGTTGATGTTCTAACAACAATGCTAGACGAAAGTATTCCTTTGACCACAGGCGAATTTGACGAATGGGGAAACCCTAAAGAAAAGGAGTATTATAATTATATGAAAACATATTCTCCTTATGATAATATTAAAAAGCAAGACTATCCAGCTACTTTAATCACAACAGGATTTCACGATTCTCAAGTTCAATATTGGGAACCTGCCAAATGGGTTGCCAAACTTAGAACACACAAAACAGACAAAAACCCTTTACTTTTGCATACTGAAATGTCGGCTGGGCACGGAGGAGCTTCTGGAAGATTCGAAAAATATAAAGAAGTTGCTCTCGAATATGCTTTCATCTTAGACTTGGCAGGTAAAATTGAAAAATAAAAGATATAAACAAATGAAAATTGCAATTATTGGTTATGGTAAAATGGGGCAAAAAATCGCTCAATTAGCCAAAAGCCAAGGACACGAAGTGGTTCTAACCATTAATATCGACAATACTTCTGATCTTACGGTAGAAAACTTACAGAAAGCTGATGTTGCCATCGAATTTTCTACTCCATCTACTGCGTTTGACAACATCAAAACCTGCCTGAAATCAGGAACCCCCGTAGTTAGTGGAACAACTGCCTGGTTAGATAAATTAGATGAAGCAAAAAATATTGCTAATCAAAACAATACAGGACTATTTTATGCTTCTAATTTTAGTATTGGAGTCAATATAACATTTGCAATAAACAAATACTTAGCAAAAGTAATGAATCGTTTTCCACAGTATGATGTAACACTGCATGAAGTTCACCATACGCAAAAACTCGATTCGCCTAGTGGTACGGCAATTACTTTAGCAGAAGGCATCTTGGAAAACATGGAACGTAAAGATTCATGGACGCACGATGAAGCTAAATCCGCTAAAGAATTAACGGTAACGGCACAACGGTTTAATCCTTCACCAGGTACTCATACTATTTTGTATCATAATCTGATTGATCAAATAGAACTTAAACATACTGCTCATTCAAGGGATGGTTTCGCACAAGGAGCTATTGATGCAGCTGCCTATATGATTGGTAAAAAAGGATTCCATAATATGGAAAACTTACTTGCATTATAAACATAAAAAGAGCCAATTAAATAAACATTAATTGGCTCTTTCTATGTTTGGAGAGAATAACTTTATCCTGCTCTCAATATTTTTATTTCTACTCTTTGATTTTTTTGTCTGCCTTCTTCTGTTTTATTAGTGGCAATGGGTCTACGTTTTCCATATCCACGATAATAAACCTGTTTTCGAGAGATACCTCGGTCATAAAGATATTGAGCAACCGATTTGGCTCTTGCCGTAGATAGTCTATCGCAAACATCGCTAGGAGGAAAACTATTAGTATGCCCCCCCACTTCAATAATAAGCCGTTCTTCTTGTTTTAAAAATTTATATAATTCTTCTAATGCGGGAATACTTTTATCATCTATTTTAGTAGAGTTCGCAGCATAATGAATTTCTTCCATTTTAATAATAGAGCCCACTTTCAAGGTGTTAAGGTTAAGTCCATTGGGCCCACTATTCATTTCTACTACTTTAGGCGGATCAACTTTAGTTTCTTCCTTAACTTCTTTTTTTATCTCTTCATCCTTGATTATCATTCCATTTTCACAACTTATCATTTGAATATCCGATGCTTTATCGACTAAAACATTTCCGTTATATGGGAACAAGTTAGGGGTAACATAATTAGCTTCAAAAACGATATGCGTTAAATCTGTTTCAGGTTCTAAAACGAACTCATACTTTTTCCATTTAGTATGTTCAATAGCCTCTGTTTCTGCTAATACTTGCGTTCTTTCACAAAACTTATTACCTCCATAAACCAAAAACCTAGCAGGTGTATTGAAATTAATCAAATTGCTATTATTTTCTGATTGACTCAAATATTCTTCAGAACGAGCCAAATAAATACTAAATGAATAGCACTTTCCCCCCTGAAGAGCCGACGATAGTTTCTGCCCTACCCTTTCATAAGTTTCGATATCTCTAATTACCATTCCTAAATAAGTACTTCCATGTATGGCAGGTTTACTCACACTATATGCTCCAGGTTGAGTATCTGGTGCAGATTCGCCAGAAAAGCCACAATTAAACCAACTCCTAGGCAAAACTCCCTCAGACTTAGGTTCTCCTTCGAATGAATTATTTTGCAACTTAATTACATGTTGAGAATATACTTCAACATTAAAGTTTAATATTGAAAGTAGTATTAAAAGAATAGTATGTAGTTTTTTTGAACTCATATTGTCTAATATATCAATGGATATGGATAATTAACGAAAAAAAAATCAAAAATTATATCCAGATACAAATTTAACTGTTTTAAATACCAAAAAACCAGTATCTAAGGTATTATAAGACAAACAATGAGCCAAATTTTACTTTTAGAAAACTGTTTAGGTATTAACGTAACCTATCCATAGACTTTACCAACTGCGAATCCTTTTTGATAAACCGAAGTGCTAAAAGCAAACTTACCAGCACTAATATGGGTAAATAGATAAATAAAGTATCCTGCGGACTAACCGTCATATTCGGACTATCTTTCATAAAAACAACCACACCTAATATTGACCCTAAAATCAAACTTATTCCTGCCAAACGACCTAATAAGCTCTGTAACTTTCTGTTATTGAACAAAAAAATGGCTATTATTGATAATAAACCTGCTATGCCGTAAAATAAGCTAAGTCCGATATTGTCTAAAAGTGTAAATTTACCGTCAGCAAAAATTAACGATTGTGGTTGAACATCTGTGACCGTTGCTAAGTCAACATTAAACAATAAACCAACCAACAGTCCTGCTACTAATAGAAATAAAGATTGTATTCGTTGTATCATATTTTTATTAATTTTTTAACACAAATATATGGAAAAGATTTTTTGGGATTCTACTCTTATTAAAAATGCTCCCAAAATTGGAATTATTGGCAGTGGAATTACAGGATTATCCGCAGCACTCAGCTTATACGAATTAAACCCTAACTTGAGAATAGAAGTATTAGAAAAACACGAAAGACCTTTTGGGGCAAGTGTTCGTAATGCTGGTTTTTCGTGCTTTGGCTCTTTGTCTGAATTATTTAGTGATTCAAAACACATGGACGAAAATGAAATTTATTCTCTTGTGGAAAAAAGATACTTAGGCATACAAAAATTATTAGGTAGGGTTTCTCATTCCGATATTTGTTATGAAGCAGTTGGAGGTTACGAGGTTTTTGATGATTCTGAAAATATCGAGTTGTTAGAAAAAATTCCATTTTACAATAAGCTCTTATTTCCTATATTTAAAAAAGATTTTTTCAAAGATCAAACCCATCAATTTAAAAACTTTGGACTGAAAAATTTTTCAAGTATCATCAAACAACAGGAAGAAGGATTGATTAATCCTCAAAAAATGATTAGGGCCTTGATATATAATTGTAAATCCAAAGGCATTACATTCAAATATAATTATGATGTTAAAGAAATTCAAGACAATTTAGTCATTACAACTGATGGTTGGGAAAAATATGATGGTATAATTGTGGCTAATAACGCAATGGCAAGTGAGTGGTTTCCTCAATTCTCCATTCAGCCTGTTAGAAACCAAGTTTACGTAACGACACCTTTGACATGTAATCTAAAAGCTGGTGGATACCATTACGACCAAGGCTATATTTACTTTCGAAACGTCGAAGGCAATCGTATTTTAATAGGTGGTGCTAGAAATAAGTTTCCAAACACTGAGAGTACTCATCAATTTGGGACAACCTTGGAAATAAAAAATTATTTATTACAATTTTTAAAAAACCACCTCGTTTGCAAGTCAAACATTACCTTTGAGTTTGAATGGAGTGGAATATTGGGAGTCGGCCCCGTAAAAGCACCTGTCATTCAACCTGTCAATCCTTTTACCATTGCTGCCGTTAGAATGGGAGGAATGGGAGTAGCTTTAGGAACAAATGTAGGAGAGCAAGCAGCGGCGAAACTAATCGAGTTATTGGATAAATAATTATACATGAAATCGTTTTTTATAATATTTTTTAGCTGCCTTTTTTCGGTTAATTTATATGCTCAAATTACGGACTCTTTGTCTAGTGATACCATACAAATTAAAATTATTTATTCGGATGCATTAGAAGGGGTTCAGCAAGACACAACTGTCTCTCGTAAACTAACTGGAAATGTTCAACTAGAACAAGATTCTATTATTTTTTATGGAGATACTGCTGAATTAAAAAATAACTTTCTTAACGCTTGGGGTAATATTCTTATTCAACAAAACGATACGCTTTTCGTTTTCGCTGACTCTTTAGCTTACAACGGAAATGACTCCGAAGGACATTTATATGATTCGGTGGTTGTAAAAAATGGTTCAGCAACTTTATTTTCTGACCAAATCACATACAATACAATAACTCAATTAGCTTCATATCATCATCGTTCATTAGTGGAATATGATAGTACGCAAATTCACTCTAACCGAGGGTACTATTACACCCAAACTGGTGATATTCGATTAGCCGACGACGTTGTAGTCGTTAATAATAATGTAGAACTTCGAGCCGACACACTGCTTGCCAATGCGAATACTCAAATAGTGACTTTTTTAGGACCTACAAAAATATGGAAAGATTCTGCTATTATTTATTGTGAATCTGGCTATTATGATTTCAAAAACGATTATGCTGTATTTGATACTAATCCACAATTTATTAGAAATAATAGAAAATCCATTGCCAAACAAATGATTTATGATGGAAAACAACAGACTACATTTTTAATCGGAGAGGCAAAATATAGCGATGAAGAACAATATGCAGAAGCAGATACTATAAAATTTTTAAATAGCAGTTCTACCATTTCATTATTAGGTAATGCAAAATATGTTAACGACAACCAGTTGGTAACGGGACCTCAAATCAACTATAATACAGAAAGCGAAGCCATTCAAACGAAAGGAAAAACTACCTTGAACTATGATAAAAATATTTTAACGGCTAACCTTATTGAAAGTATTGAGGGTACAGAAACCTATCTAGCCAGTGGAAAAGTCTCTGTATTCAATCCAGAGGAAAATGTTACCTTGATTTGTGATTCTTTATACTATAACCAAACAAACGAGCATATAGAAACATTAGGAGCAAGACCGTATATCAAAAAAATCATGGACGATGGAGACTCTCTTTTTTTGGCGGCCGATACTTTTCGTATTCAAAAAATAATTACTGAAGTTAATGACAGCCTACCCAACGATACCATTCAGATGATGACTGGTTTTTATCAAGTTGCTTTCTTCAATTCTCAAATGAGTGGCTTGGCGGACTCTATGACCTTTATTGACATTGATTCTGCGTTACAGCTACACGGAAATCCTGTTATTTGGTCAGACAGTAGCCAATTTAAAGCCGAATCTATTATTCTTGTATTGGATACCGCAGGAATAGACTCTATTAAAATGTTTGATAAAGCGATGATAATCAACAGTAGCGACGAAAAATATTTCAATCAAATACGAGGAAAAACGATTTTCACCATACTCAATGATAATTCTCCAGAAAAAATGTTGGTAGATGGCAATGCACAGTCCATTTATTTTGCTCAAGATGAATCGGGTAACTATATAGGTGCCAGTAAAACCGAATGCTCCAACATGATATTAACTTTTGGCAAAAAAGCGGTTAAAAGAATAAAATGCGAAAAGCAAACAGATAGTTTTATGAAACCCATGACAGATATTAATGATACCGAATTTAAGCTAAAAGATTTTGAGTGGTTATTGGCTAACAAACCGACATCACTTGATCATATTTTGTTAAAAAATATTAAAAAACAATTAATAAAACCCTCTTTGGATTGATGCGTACACTAAATTTAGCTTAAAATTTGTTGTACTATTCAAGTAGTGATTCTTTTATCAGAAAAAACATATTCTATCAATTTGATATATTTTATAAAAAATTATTCAATGAAATTTCTTTTGTATTCTTTCTTAGGTTTAATGTTTTTTGCTAGTTCGGGTATTTATGCTCAAGATAAAACGGATTTTCAAGAACAATATAGTAAAGAATATAAACAGCGTATTCAGAAAGAGTACCTTTTCAGAACATATATTCCTAAAGACCTTTTTGATGCATTCAAACAATTAAATAAACTCACTGACGAAAAAAGTACCGCCAAATTCAAATCCGCTCCTGAGGATGTGGTGGTCAAAAAACTTCATTTTAGTCTTGGTCGTTGGATGATTCACAATTGGCAATTTTATGAAGGCTCTCGTTTTTCACATTATCTCAAAGGAATGGGATTGAGTTATCCTGATGATATGGCTAGTTTTGTAATAAGAACTTACCACCGAAAATTAAACAACAAACCACTCGGTATCGCAGACTTAGTCAAAGAAATTGAAGAAAAAATCAAACTTCAAAATAAAGAGCTAATCGAAAACGCTTCGAATGTTGAGACTATTGAGAAGAATTAAGAGACTGGAATGAAGAAAGAAGTTAATGAATTTTTCATTGACATATTAGTAGTAGGAACATTTAACAAGCTGGGAATACATATAGAAGCAGAAACTGCTCTAGTGCCTGGTATGCTTAAACAATTAGACCTTAATACAAAAATAGAAAACCTAAGAGGTGGTCTTGATAAGATGAGACATCACACTAAATGAAGAGAATAAATAGAATTACTCTTCTAGAGAGACAAAATGATATGCTCCGTGTTAATACAAGCTTTATTAACGGAACGTTACAACAAGTAGATCAATTATTGGGTGTTACTCAAGCTTCGATAAATGGCTTACTAAAGAAATTTACTTCTAATGAAAATAAAAATAACTAAACATTACAATACTATAATATGGGTACTGGGATTGACTATTATTTTTTATTTTCATAAAAAGAGTGTAGACGTAATTCTAAACGAACCTACTATTATTACAACAGCTGAAGTAATTGAAACGTACTCTGGGACTCGTCAATCTACGTGGTGTGTTTATAAGTTATAAGTATGAAGGACGTACTTATAAACATAAACAAACTATACGAGGGAAACTTAAAAAATATGTAAACCAGGCAATAACATTATTATCGTAGTTAATGAAAAGAAACCATTAGCTAATAAATTAGTCCCTATCCTTTCAAATTATGAACTTGGGGTTGAATTAGATAGTATTTATTCTATTGAAGAGTTGAAAGAAAAAAGGGTACCTTGGTTTTTGGGATTTTTAATTCTTATTGCTCGCTGGCATCATAAAGAAATATTCACATATTTAATGTTCAAGAACATAAGCCCAATTTTGAAGTTATGATATAGAAACAGAGAAAAGCAAGAAATGATACAAAAATATCCTATTTCCATACATGATTTTGATGAACTCCTTACGAGAGGCTACGTGTACGGAGATAAAAAGATGTTAGCTCTTCAACTTAGCAGTCCAGTTTTTCTATTTCTGCTATGCTTAGTCCTGTGTATTTGGCAATAATATCAATGGGTAATCCGTCTTTTTTCATTTTACAGGCAGTTCGTACTTTTTCTTTTCTTATTCCCTTATCAAAAGCATCATCAATCAAAGTCTTTTCTACACGAACGGTGTCCCAATACTTGTCATAGGCTCTTCTTTCTTCAGCTGAAAAAGCAGCATTTTCAACTAATTCAGCAGCTTTTTTGATTTCTTGTAATTTGAGCAGTTCAGGAGATATGTTCTTCGTATTTTCATCTATTTCTGTCAAAAAACGAAGCCATAATACCATCATCCGCTTGTCTTGGATATTTTGGGCTTTGAATTTTTCTAATTCCACAAACACAAATTCCAAACCTTCTAATTTTAGTTCAGTATTTTCTTGATGCTGAATGCTATACTTATGAAAATAACTTTCTTCTTCGGGTTGGAAAATTTCGTTTATCAAACACAACGAATAAACAGGTTTCAATTCATCATATTTCCCTGATTTAGGTAATTGTTTGACGTAGTTTTTACAAGCATTGAACAAGACCCTACTTTTGAAAGATTCTGTCCAAA
>CALAJP010000016.1 GCA_937922815.1 uncultured Saprospiraceae bacterium | reverse complement strand
AAGTATGGCCATTCTTTTTTATATTTGTGCTACAGCAGCTTGGACAAGATGTATACATAATTTTTTTTTGATAATCTTAAAATTACGTTTTTTATCCGAGTTGCTTATTTCTTAGCATTACATTTGATACACCGCCAAATTTATATGGATTAAAAATGTTCTTTTTACCTCACTCTTCGTCAAGTACTCATCTTAATACCTATGAGTCTAATATAATTACCTTAATAACGAAGTGACGTTAGTGTTATATTTTTAAAGTTACTCTAAATGCTAATTTAGAAACACCTAAACCATAAAAAAACCAGCAACACTTTGACTATCAATAGAATAATTAATGTTTGTGTTTCAGTAATAACGTAAATATCAGTAAGTAGAAGTCCTGATGAATAGAAATCGTACAAAATTTAGAGTTGAGACCAAAAGCAATAATTTTTCATCAAAAAACATCCTACTTCTAGCCTTGTCTTTTTGTATAAAAAATCAGAGTATAAACAGAAATATCACTCCTTTCTACAAGAATTTAAAATCAGACTTCTAAGGAAAAAGAAGTTTCATTAAACATGATTAAAGTTTTTTCAACAAATGGAGAAACTCAATCAGGATTTGATATTTTCTGAGTAAATTACCTACTCTTTTTTCAAAGTTTATAAGCAACTTGAACAGGTTATAAAACAAAGTTTACTTCAAAAAAGACCTTTACAATATTATTTTTTTTTCTAATTAATGTTAAAAATATTTAAATTTTCTTAACGAATATTAAAAATATTTAAATACTTTTAAGTTTTATTTTACAAAAAATTAATTTTATGAAACCAAATTTACTCCGCGTATTGACAAAACCATTGTTTGTTTTCATTTGTTTTTTTGCATTTGGGAATGCAAATGCACAGACTAGAGAAATTACTGGAACAGTAACTTCTGCTACGGATGGAGCTCCTCTTATCGGGGCTACACTACTAGAAAAAGGAACGGACAATGGAACTATTAGTGACTTTGAAGGAAACTTCGTATTATCAACATCAAACTCTGATGTGACTTTAATTGTATCCTACCTTGGGTATGAAACGGTTGAATTTGTTGCCAATGGCACAGGGTTGAACATATCATTAACAGAAGATTTCAATCTTCTAGATGTAGTAACTGTTGTAGGTTATGGTGTTCAGAAAAAAAGCGATATTGTCAATGCTGTAGCTAGTACAGACATGGAAAAAGCACTTGTCTCTCCTGTTTCTGATGTAAATGAAATGTTAAGAGGTCGTATAGCTGGCTTACAAGTTGATGTAGGAGGAGGTACTTTACGTCCTGGTGGAACATCAAACATTATATTTAGAGGTCAAGGTTCAGTAGAAGGTAATGTAAGTGCAATATATGTTGTAGATGGCATCATTAGAGATGGAGGTATAGAAGATATAGATCCAGACGATATAGAATCTATTGAATTTTTGAAAGATGCTTCAGCACAAGCAATCTATGGATCTCGAGGTGCCAATGGAGTAGTATTAATAACAACGAAGAGAGGAAGTGAAGGTAAAGTTAGTGTAAACTACCATGGTTTTGTAACTTCAAAGACATTGGAACGAAATTTCGATGTTTATAATGGCCAACAGTTTGCACAGTTAAGAAGGGAGGCCGTACGTTCTAATATTGCAGATGGAACATACCCTAATGATGCAGATATATTTTCAGAAATTGAACTAGAAAATATTGCAAATAATAATTTTGTAGATTGGGAAGACGAACTTGTCCGAAGAGGTCTTGTCAATAGCCAAGCTATAAGTATCAATGGAGGAACAGAAATGACTAAAGTATTTGCAAGTTTAAACTATTTCGAAGAAAAAGGAATAATACCAACTTCAGGATATACAAGAAAGACTCTTCGTTTGAATGTTGATCAAAAAATAAATGATAAATTTTCAGTTAATTTTGATTTGAATTTATTAAATGATAGAACCGATAGGTCTGCTAATGTTAACGTAATAACTAACTCTCCATTGGGTGTTGCATATGATGAAGATGGCGATTTGGTTAGGTTTCCTAGTGGAGAAGAGAACTCTGCCGTTAGCCCGTTATGGAATCTTAAAGAACAAGAAAATGTTACAAAAGGCAATGATTTTGTAGTAAACATATCTCCTATTTGGCAAATCACGAATGATTTAAGATATCAACTAAAAACTAACTTTACCAGAAGAAACGATCAATCTGGACAATATCAGTCTTCTCTAAGTTCGGCTGGTGATGATGTTGGAGGAAGAGCAAGGCTTACAAATACTCAAAGAGAGTCTTTTCTTGTAGAAAATATTTTGACTTATGATAAGGCGTTTAATGAAAGAAACGATTTCGATATAACGTTAGTACAATCTATTCAAGAAAATGACTTTACAAGCAACTTCACACAAGGAGAAGGGTTTACAAACGAAGATTTAGGTTTTAATGGAATCACTAATGCTATAGGCAATGTATTTACAACAAGAAATCAGAACAGACAACGTTTAGCCTCGTTTATGGCTAGAGCTCGATATAGTTACGACAATCGTTTCTACTTTACGGCTACTGCTAGAGGAGACGGTGCTTCTGTGAATTCTGCAGATAACAAATGGAGCTTTAACCCCGCAGCGTCTTTTGCTTGGAAATTACACAATGAGAGCTTTTTAAGTAACTCCAATCTAATACAACAATTAAAATTAAGAGCAAGTTATGGTTCTTTAGTTAATGATTTGGGTAGAGCATATACTTCATTATTTACAGCTACAGGACAAAACTATTTATTCGGCGGACAATCAGCGTCAGGTTTTTCTCCATCGACAGTTCTTCCAAACCCAGATTTAAGTTTTGAACGCATCGTAACATTCAATATGGGGTTAGACTTTTCGTTACTAAAAAGAAAAATTGAAGGTAATGTCAACTATTACGACTCAAGAACTAACGATTTATTACTAAGAAGAGGAGTTCCTTCTATTACAGGATACCAATTCACATACTTTAATGCAGGCGTTCTTCAAAACAAGGGAATTGAATTAAGTCTTACAGCAAACATTATTCAAACTAAAGATTTTTCATGGTCAGTTTCGACCAACTGGTCTAAGAATAGCAATAAATTACTTGAACTATATAATGATGGTAATGGAGTTCCTATTACTAGAGATGATAATTACAACTATTATGTTGGGCAACCTGTTGGAGTTATTTACCAATATGAATTTGATGGAATATGGCAAGAAGGTGACAATTTTGATGGAGCACCTCAAGCCAACCCTGAATCCACAATTGTACAAGAGAATCTAAGAGCTGGTGACATTAAAATTACAGATAATAATGGAGTTGACGAAAATGGAGAAGAAACAGGTATTCCTGACGGTATAATAACATTAGAAGACAGGGTATTTATTGACCCAAATCCTAGTTGGTTTGGTTCTTTGTCGACTACACTTTCATACAAAGGTTTTAACTTGTTTGTAGATTTCTATTCTGTCCAAGGTGCAACAAAAGTAAACCCTTTCCTATCTGATTTTAATAATGGAGGAACACTTTCAGGTAAAGTTAATGGGATATTAGTAAATTACTATACACCAGAAAACCCAAGTAGTGAATTCCCTAGACCAAACTTTGATTCCACTCCATTATACTTAAACTCTTTGGCCGTTAAAGACGCTTCTTATATTAGATTACGTACCGTTAGTCTTGCTTATAGTCTTCCAGAAAAGATTACATCTAGGCTACGCCTTGGAGAATTAAAATTCTATGTAACAGGAACAAACCTTATGACTAGAACTGATTATTTAGGGTATAGTCCAGAAGTAAATATTAGGAGTACATTCTCTAGTGCAGATACTGGATACCCTGATGCAAAAAGCTTTACTTTCGGATTACGTGCTAAATTTTAAACCATAAAATACTTAATTAATATGAAATCTATATTTTATCATTTATATATTGGGAGTCGCATACTATTACTATCTGTAGTTTGTACATTCCTTTCGTGTTCCGACTTTTTGGAAGAACAACCAAGTACACTTATTGACTCAGATTATATTTTCACCACTGAAGATGGATTAGAATCTGGCGTCGTTAGTTTATATAAATTGGAACGAGATCGTTATCAAACTCGTACAGAAGATTATATGGGGGCAGTGCTAATGTCTTCAAGAAGTGATTTAGCGTTTAGTAGAACTGGATATACAGGACTAATGGGCAGATATCAAAGAGGAGTTTCCCCTGATGACTTTGGTGCCACCTTAGCATCTACTCTCTTTTGGAGGAACTACTACAATATTGCCAACAAATCAACTGAGTTGATTAATTCAGCCGAAGTAATTGAAGGTATTGACGAAGATGTGAGAATTCGTGTACTTGCAGAGGCTAAATTTTTTAGAGCACATGCCTATTTCTATTTATACAGAATGTATAACAATATTTATGTTTCTGACGGGACCATTACTGTAGATAATGCCTTTGATGTGATTGATACAAGGTCTTCAGATGAAGAAATTTTTTCACTTATCAATAGTGATTTAGATTATGCTGTTGAGCACTTACCTTGGACAAATACATTTGGACGATTAACAAAAGGAACAGCTCATCATGTGAAAGCTAAAGTAGCAATGTGGCAAGGAGAATGGAACATTGCTGAACAACATGCTTTAAGTGTAATTGAAGGTGCTGATAGTCCACATAGCTTGGTTAGTAGTACATCTGATGTATTTTCTGGAGATAGAGACCATTCAGAATCATTATTTGTTTTACAAGCTCAAGATGATCTTCTTGGGGGAGGAGGAACCACAATGATGAATGCAAATTATGTAACTCAATATTTTCAAATTGGTGGAATCGAATCGAACATAGAACAAGGAGGTAGAGGGTTTTCACGTATCTTACCCAACTTATACTTACAAGGGTTACTTAATGATGATCCAAATGATACAAGAAACGATAATACTTATTTTAGACTTGAGTATTTCTACACCTCAGGTGATAGAATTGGGGAAAAAGTAGATGACTATGCTCCTATTACAGACTTGGATAACCCTAGCGATAATTATACTCGTTTTTACCAAAGGATGCACCCTAGTTGTATAAAGTTTGCACAAGAAGATGACAACCCTAACTCATACCTAAACAGATCTAACATATTGGTTTATAGGTTAGCTGAAACATATTTAATAGCAGCTGAAGCTATGATGCGTCAAGGTAAAGATGGTACTAGTTACCTAAATGCCGTAAGAATGAGAGCGGGTGCAGCTCCCGTAACTAGCATTGACGAACAAACCGTATTAGATGAACGTGCTAGAGAATTAGCATTTGAAGGGCAAAGGTGGTTTACACTAAAAAGAATGGGCCAAGATGTAATTGATAGACAAATTACTTCTTATGCTGGAGATGGCGAGTATTTCCCTGCTAACTTAGGAGCAAAAGACCCTAGATCAAATTGGAGGTCACATTATATCAATTGGCCGATAGCTCAACGAGATCTTGATTTACTTGGAGCATCTTATCCACAAAATGATGGATATTAGAATATTATTATGAATTAGAAATTATTTACAAAGGAAAGCCTATTATAATATAAGCTTTCCTTTTTTTAATCATTTTTTAGAAATTTTAAACTTCATTTATGACTTATCTTCAAAATATATTTTTGTTATTAATAATTACTATTGCCTGTTCTTGTAATAAACAAACTCCTATGCAATTTGCAGACAACAAGGTAGTTGCACATAGAGGTGCATGGAAAGCTAATAATTTACCCCAAAACTCAATTGCTTCATTGAAAAAAGCCATTGAATTAGGTTGTGTAGGCTCTGAATTTGATGTAAGAATGACGATGGATAGCATTCTTATCGTAACTCACGACCCTGATTATCATGGTATGCAAATCGAAGAATCTACGTACGAAGAACTTTCAAAGGTGAAATTATCAAACGGAGAAATTTTACCTACTCTTGAGAGTTTTATAATCGCAGCTATGACTAATAATGCTACAACAGGTCTAGTTTGTGAAATAAAACCATCAAAGGATAAATCAAAAAACATCTTAATGGCCGAAAAAGCATTAGCTTTAGTCAAAAAACATAAAGCCGAAGATTATATTCTAAGCTACATAAGCTTTGGTTATAATATTCTTCGTAAGATTGAGGAAATACAACCTTCTGCAGTAACTCAATACTTAGATGGATCTAAAACTCCTAGTCAATTAGAAAAAGACGGTATTAATGGATTAGATTACCATTATAGTAAATTTAAATACAAAAGCTCTTGGGTTGATAGTGCTAAGGAGAAAGGACTTATTCTAAATTCTTGGACAGCTAATGACGAAGCGATTATAGATTGGTTAATTGACCTTGAATTTGATTTCATTTCAACAGATGAACCAGAACTTGCTCTTCAAAGAATTCAAAAAAGACCTATCAGTAAAGGATATAAATTAGTTTGGGCAGATGAATTTAATTATAAAGGAGCACCCGATAGTAGTAAATGGGCTTTCGAAACAGGGTTCGTGAGAAACCTAGAAAAGCAATTATACACCAAGGATTCTAGTAATGTTAATGTAAAAAAGGGGAATTTAAGGATCACCGCCATTAAAGAACGTCTTCCCAACCCATCCTTTGTTTCTTTAGACAAAAAGAGTTGGAAGCAGAATTGGCAATATGCAGACTATTCTTCTGGTAGTATTTCAACCAAAGGGCTGCATGGTTGGCAGTATGGATGGATCGAGGTTAGGGCTAAGTTACCAAAAGGAAGAGGTCTATGGCCTGCATTTTGGATGTTGGGTAATAACCAAAAAGAAGTAAGATGGCCTGCATGTGGAGAAATTGACATTATGGAACATGTTGGTTTCAAACCAGATTCTATATTCGGAACCATCCACACACAAGCATATAACCATATGAAAAAGACTCAAAAGGGTAAGCATGTTTTTATTGACCAACCTTACGATAAATACCATTTGTTCGCGATAGAGTGGACTCCAGAAAAAATAGACTTTTTATTAGATGGCCAGGTTTACAATCAAGTAATAAACGAACACAAAACAACTGATGAGTGGCCTTTTGACCAAGAATTTCACCTGAAAATAAACACCGCTGTTGGTGGTATGTTAGGAGGAAAGAAAGGAATTGACGACACACAACTTCCTTCAGAAATGCTTGTTGATTATGTAAGGGTATTTCAGAAACAATAGAAAAGTGAAGAAGCTAACTTGGGTAAAATAACAGAGAATACCCTTTAAACAAAAGAGATTACCTCGAATTTAAGCAATTTTGCCTATTTTCTGAGGTAATCTCTTTTGTTATCTCCAACAGTTCCTTTTTTATATCTTAGAAACGGATTAAAGCTAATCCATGAATTTAGGGTCTACCTAAAAAATGTTCATATTCATACTTTTACACTAAAAGGAATAAGGTTTTAATTCTTTTTTTGAATTGAATCTCTTAAGTTACTCCTATTATAATACAAATTCGATTAACTGTTTTTGGCTCGTTTAATTGACTATTGATTTTATAAATAAGTATTTATTTACTACCTCTATTATTTAATTCCAACAATACTGGTAAATGGTCAGATAAGAAGTTGTTATTTTTTTTCATATCATCAATATGCCTGTACTTAGAGACTTTTAAGTTTTTTACAAAAATAAAGTCTATTCTTTCCTCTGGTATCTTACCAATTTTGAACCCTGTAAATGTTCCTGTAGGACCATATATTCCATTTTTAGACAACTCAGCTCCATCTACTAATTTTTCTTTTATTGTTTCAATAGTACGAGAGTCTAAAGTAGCGTTGAAATCTCCCATTAAGATTACGGGATTATTTTCTTTATTGATTTCGCCGACTTTTCTTACTATAAGTTTAGCCGATTCTTCTCTAGCTTTTTTCCCTTTATGATCAAAATGGGTGTTAAGTACAAGGATTTTGCTATTATCAAGTTTATCCTCAAAAATTCCATAAGTGCATATTCGTTCCATTGACGCATCCCAACCTACAGAAACCACACTATCGGTATCCGACAACCAAAATGTTGAACTTTCTATTAACGAAAACTTTTTATTATTATAATAAATTGGGCTAAATTCTCCTTTGTGTTTACCGTCATCTCTGCCTACTCCTATTCTAGAATAATCATTTAGATGTTGGTCTATAAAATTTAATTGATGCTCTAAGGCTTCTTGAAGTCCAAAAATTTCAGGCTCATAATACTTTAACATACTAACGACTTCCAATTTTCTATTATCCCAATTATTTATACTATCTCTAGGATTATCAAATTTTATATTGTAAGTCATTATTTTACTATTTTGGCAATTCGACTCTGTATGAAAACCAAAGATTGATAAACACACAAAAAATATAATTTTCACTTTCATAATTCAATAAGGGGTTGTATAATAGCTACTTAGACAATCATTAACTATTAAGATTTATAATAAACTTTAAGAGTAAATATAAGGTCTTTTTATGAGATTTTTATCGATAGAATACCACTAATTTTGAAAATTAAAAAATGCGGCATAAGAGTATTTTAAGGGCATCTTTTTCAAATAATATAAATTATTTTTTTTTCATTTTCTCCACAAAATCAATCGGCAATTCATAAGAAACATCATAATCATAGAGCACAGCATCTAAAAGTTTATCTTTTCCTTGAATATAAGGCTCTTTCAAACGATAGCCATACATTCGACTAAAAGCATTCCAATAAGTAGCCGTAAAGCGACCTCTAACCAAGGTAATTAATTCATAACAAGAAATTCCCAGCTCTCTTTCTATCATTTCAACCAATATCTTTCCTTGTAGTTTGGTCAATTTTTTCAAAGGAGCTTCAAATTTTTCTTCTAATTCTTTTTGCAATTTTTTGTTATACTTTTTTTGCTTTCTTCTACTCAAATGTTGAATAGCAGCCTGATTTTCTTTGTGAATTCGTACTGCTTGTATTGCAAAAGGATATACTTTTTGGGCATATCTTCTATATTTTTCATAGAGTCTTTTCTCTTCAGCCGAAGCAAACTTTCTAGGAGCCGTAACATTAAACCCTTCCAAGTCTGCCACAACAACAGTATCTCCATTAACAACCATCACTCTAACTACTTCGCCATCAATTGAGGTATGAAAATATTCTTCCTCTTGTGCCATTAGTGAAAATGGCAAGAAAAATATAGAAAATAGAATCAAATATATTTTTGAACTTAAATTATAGCTGTCCAAACTCAGAAAATTTAATTATAAAATCGTTGGTCTATTTTCAAATAACGTTCTTTTTACAAAAACTGTTGTTAAAAATTAGCGATAATACATTAATACTGCTCCAAATAACGTAATCAAAGCAATTAGAACACTAGCCATTTGTACAGAATTTTGAATATTATTGCAAAATGCTAAAATATCTTTTTCAAACTTTGGATATTTAGGAAGCACTTCTTCTTCTATTTTCTTTTTATTGAGAATATATTTGGCAGGAAATTCGACCTTATTTTGAACTAAAATTTTATAATGCTTCATTACCTTAACCCTAAAGTAAATGTTTACAAATAACATCACAACTACAAAACCGATAATGCTCACAACTAGAATAGTGTACATTTTTATTCATAATTTTTAAATTACTAAATAATTTCTCCTTAAAAATTAAGACAAAAATAGTCTTTTATCTTTTACTTAAAATGAAAATGTTAAACGAACGTCAATCCATAAATATATTTATAGTCTTATGTTGGGTCATGTCGGCAGGTATTGTGATGGCTATTTTTCTACTATCCATTAGTACCGTTTTCTTTGTAATATTAGGTTTTTTTATGTGTGGCAACAAAGTCATTATTCCTCGATTCAACTTCAATAAATGGTGGGATAACATCAAAAATGAGATTTACTACTGGCCGCTATTAGCCATATTCGCAATTTCGTTCATCGATTCCATGTTTTCGCTTACAAACTATGGGGTTCATAACATCCAAATTAAACTTCCTATGCTCGCTTTAGCAATAGGCTTTGCGAACTTACCTTCGTTAGACAAAAAACAATCAAACCTTCTTATTCTAGGCTTAGTTTTAATACCCTTTTTCATCAATATATTTATTGTTTCAGAGTTTATTTTTAATTATAACGAAAGAATCCTAGACATCAAAGAAGGTAGAAGTATGTATAGTCCCCACCATCATATTAGACATGCTATGCATACAGTATGCACCTTTGGGTTGGGCTTATATTATTTATTAGTCAACGAGCGAACAAAAATCTGGTGGTTGATTTTAAGTATTTCAATTTTTGAATTTATATTCATTCATATTTTTGCCGTTCGAACAGGAATGATAGGGCTATACATTACGATTGCTATATTTTTAATATTTCTTTTTCAAAAAATTAAAAGTACCAAAATACGTATTTTAATAGGAATAGGAACGTTAAGTGTCATCGCTATTCTGCCTATGGTTATTCCCTCCCTAAATATGAAAATCCAATATATGGTTTATGATTGGAAACAATTTAAGTTGACTAGTGGAGGAACTTACTCTGATAGCAATAGACTAACTTCTCAAAAAATTGGAATTGAATTAATTAAAGAAAAACCTATGATTGGGCACCGCACAGGAAATATACGAAACAAGGTAAAAGAAGCTTATGTAAAGTATCCACACCGAAAAGAGATGCTACCTCATAATCAATACATTTACTGGATAGCTAGTTTTGGGATTCCTATTGGAGTCATTGTAATAGGTTGCTACTTTATGACCCTATTTTTCTCATTTCAACAAAAATCTTTCCTTCTCATAAGTCACATTATGTTTATGACTATTTCTATGCTAGTAGAGTGCCACATGGAATCTGCAATTTCCATAGCTGTTTTTTTGTTTTTCTATTGTATTTCCTTAAAAATAGAACTAACTTAGGTCACTTTTCAATAAAAAAATTTTATCTTAGTATAGAACAATACTAAAACACAAGCTAACAATAAGGTTCTTAGAATCACATATTCAATATTGAAATTTGTAAGCTATTTTCTACCAAACAACAACAAATATGGTTACTATATCTACTGATCAACTTCACCAGTCTTTAGAACAACATTTCGGGTTCGATAAATTTAAAGGTAAACAAGAAGAAGTTATCAATAGTTTACTTGCAGGAAATGACACCTTTGCAATAATGCCTACAGGCGGAGGAAAGTCATTATGTTATCAACTACCCGCCTTAATGATGGAAGGTACCGCTCTAATTATTTCTCCTCTAATCGCATTGATGAAAAATCAAGTAGATTCTATCCGAGGGTATGGCCAGAACGACGATATCGCTCACTTTTTGAATTCTTCGCTTAACAAAAGTCAGATTAAGCAAGTTAAAGCTGACGTTACCGAAGGTAAAACAAAGATGCTTTTTGTAGCACCCGAAACTTTAGTAAAAGACGATACGGTAGATTTTTTAAAAACAATCAAAATTTCCTTTCTTGGCGTAGACGAAGCTCACTGTATCTCTGAATGGGGACATGATTTTCGTCCCGAATACAGGAGAATTAAAAGCATTATTGAAAATATACAAACTGATATTCCTATCATTGCCCTTACGGCAACGGCAACACCAAAAGTGCAAGCCGATATTGTTAAAAACCTTTCATTAAGAAAAGTAAATAAATTCGTTGCTTCGTTTGATAGAGAAAATTTATACTACGAAGTTCGACACAAGTCTAGTAAAGAAAAAACACTAGCCCAAATCATAAAAATTATTCAAAGTACGGATGG
>CALAJP010000015.1 GCA_937922815.1 uncultured Saprospiraceae bacterium | reverse complement strand
TTCTTTTCTCGTCAAACGAATGACCGCAGATTGAACTTTTGGAGGAGGATTAAAATTACCTGGTGCTACCGTAAATAATAATTTGCCGGTGTACCAAGCCTGTGTCAACACACTGACAACACCATAGGTTTTAGAACCTGGAGCTGCTACAATTCTTTCAGCCACTTCTTTTTGGAACATTCCCACCATTTCGGGTATCAAATGTTTGTTATCAATCATTTTGAAGATAATCTGAGAAGATATATTATATGGATAGTTCCCTATCAGTCCAAAAGATTTCCCTTTCGTCAGTTCACTAAAATCTACTTTTAAAACATCTTTTAAGGTAATAGAATCGCTAATTTCAGGAAAATTATGCTCCAATACGCCTACCATATCTCTATCCGCTTCTACCAGTTGTAATTTCTCTTTTCTTAATAAAAGGTATTTGGTAAGAACACCTTGTCCAGGGCCTATTTCAATAATATCTTCATAACCAAAAGTATTTTGAAGACTATCAGCTATTTTTTCGGTAATCATTTCATTATTTAGGAAATGCTGTCCGTATGATTTTTTTGCTTTCAATTTCTAATTTCAATTTCGTATCAACAATTATTTGATATGTTTAGATTTAAAGGTACTGCTTTATTAATACATTTTCTTCAATCAAGTTTCGTTTTATAGTAGAATAATCGTATAAATAATGTTACAAACAATAAAAATAGGTTTAATTTATAAAACGGTTGTTTGATAAAAAGGAAAATAGTATATTTGCAATCCTTTTTAAATTTAAAGTTAAGAAAACATATTAATCCAATAGAATTATGTTAATAGTAGAAGTAAAAGACAACGAATCAATAGATAAAGCATTGAAAAGATACAAAAGAAAGTTTCAAAATGCAGGTATTCTTAAACAATTACGTTCAAGAAAGCATTTCACTAAACCTTCTGTTGTGAAAAGAAACCAAATCTTGAATGCTGAATATAGAAACGAAAAATTCGGTTCTCTTTAAGATTTTAGAAAATAATTTCTCTTAAGGCTTTATTTTTTAAAGGTAAAACATGCTAATGTTGATATACTCTCCATTAGCATGTTTTTTGTGTTTGGGGAAAATTCATTTAACAATCAATTTGTTTTCAACGATATTTTTTGCGATTCAGCGTCATATTCGTGATTCAAAATATTTTCATTGATAATTAGCTCAACAGCTTCTTCTATAATCTCAAAAGGTACTACAAACCATTCTCTCGGATTTATTCTTTGTCCTTTTTCGTTAAACAGATCAATATCCAAACAAGCACTTGCAAAAAATCTATGTAAAAGACTTTCCAATTTGTCTGCATTTCGATTATAAACTTTATAAGTAGCAACCTTCTTTACATCTGCAAATAAATAAGTCGCTTCCTTTTTCGCATTTTTTATTCTGTCATCTACAGAGTTACTTGCAAAACCTATTTTATACAAATCTTTTATTCCTGCGATTTCTCTGTTTGTAGATTTTGATTTTAAAATATAAATCCAACCCGTTTGTAAATCTTCCTCATTTACAAGACCAGAATTAATAAATAACTCTTGCGTCTGCCCCTCGAAAGTATCTGTTATCATTTTTTTACCTCCATTGTAAATAGTTTTACCTAGAGAACGATAAAACATATTACTAAGAGTTCCATTCTCAAAAATAGTACGTGTTCTTCCATCTTTTCTTCTCTTTGTACTACTTTTAAGATTCTCGCTATTTTCTCTTTTAAAAATAACATCTTCAAGATATAACATAATACCATCTGCAATATAAAACCGTCCCTTTTGAAGGTGTTTTTCAACATCTTTGAACTCAACAATTTTTCGTTTTCCCTCTTTAATCTCCCTATGAACCTGCAAAAACATTTCTTCGTACTTCTTAAATTCCTTCTCTTTAATAGGCGTTCTTTTTGCAACAAAATCTGTTTCTGCTCGATCTTCTGATTTTGGTATGTGCTTGAATTTAAAAATGTCTAAATTTGTACCAGCATCTAATAAACCAAAATCATCTTCTTCGTTCAAAATATCATCAATAGTTTGTTTTTCCATTTCTACATAACCTAAAAGGTCGTGCCTGTCATAAGGTTTTAATACTTTTTTTTGAACTTCATTTTGTCTAAAATTCTTCAATCTCGCCAAAAGCCCATATTCCGACATACTACTCGTACTCGGTTCTCGTTTATTTTTATCGAAAAAAGTGTTAATTTCTTCAAAAGAATCAACAAGCCTATCTTCATCTGTTTTTACAGTTGTAGTTTTTACTTTCGATTCTAATAAACCGAATTCATCATCATTAAAAATATCTTCTAAAGTTGGTTTCTTTTTATCCATTTTCAAGTGCTTTTTTACGTTTTAATTCTCTTAAAAACACCAAAACTTCTGCCATTCGTTTTTCTTTTTGATCAAAAGAGTTAATATTTGGGTGTTGTCCATTATTCTTGCGTACCCATTCTTTAATTTTTGGATAAGATATTCTCGCTTCCTCTTCAGTCATTTCAATTTTAGTGGATTGGATATGCTCCTCAATTAATTTTAAAACTTGTGTAGTAACCGATTTTGATAAGATCTCAAAGGCTTTCTGAAATGGATTCACGGTATCAATCAAATCGATATGAATGTCGTCAATCTTCACAAAACTTCCAGCCATTCTAATAAATTTCTTATCGCCTTGTTCCTCTATGGTACTGTTTTTAATCACAGAATCTACCACTACATGTTGCCTCACTGCTTCCACATCTTCTTCATCTAGGTCGGGATAAACTTCTCGAATTATTTTAGGAATTAAAACGGTATTTATAACATCTGGCTCAACATTCCCGGGCATTGCTTTTAGCATTTGTGGATCTTGTAATATTTTTGCCTTTAAATCATTTAAATCACTTTCAATAATGTCTTTCGCTCTTTTAGAAGTCGGTAGCTTAAAACCTTTAATTTTAATTGTTTTGTCATCACCATCATCTTCGTTTTCGTCATCTTCGTCCTTTTTGAGTTTGAATTTGAAATTTGGTGCTAAAACTTGCTCCATTAACAAAGAAGCTGTTATCGCTTTCAACATTTTATTTACAGATATTTTAACTTCTTCATCTTCTGCATCTTGTTCTGCTATTAGATTTGTAAACTGAGCGTGAGTTTTATTGTCACTATCCCTTGTGGCTCTACCAATAATTTGGATAATTTCGGTTAACGAACCTCTATAACCAATTGTTAAAGCGTGCTCACAATAAGGCCAATCAAATCCTTCTTTTGCCATTCCTAAGGCAATAATGATATCTATATCGTCAACTGAATTTATATTCCTCAAATAAGCACTTATCTTATCTCTTGACTTTGGGTTATCATTAACTAAGTCAGCGACTTTTAACGTTCTCCCCGATTTTTTACTTTTGACATAAATCACACCTGTTTTCTCATCTTGATGTTCAATCTCCCCTAAAACATCAATTATATGATCGACTTCATCATACTTTTCTTTAGAAGATTCTGCTGAATTCACACTCGGAATATGAATAATTGTTTTTTGATTTTCATCTAACACTTCTGCCAATGCAGACTGTTCTTTGTCAGGGTGCTTTTTAAAATACTTTCCCGTATAAAAATGATAGCCAATACCTAATGATTTCAAATATTCATAACCATTTAACTGTTGATAATAAGTATAAGTAACTTTAGTAAATTTCGCTTCATCTTCGGGCATTAGTACTGGAACACTATCGCCTCTGAAATACGAGCCTGTCATAGCTACAATATGTGCCTTAGATTTTGCCATAATGTTTTTTAATGCTTGACCTAAAATATTATCACCTTCTGCTGATACGTGATGAAATTCATCAATAGCAACCAACGTATTATCCAATTTTTGGGGGTCTAAACCATCAAGGGCAAAGCGAAAAGTAGCGTGTGTGCAAACTAAAATTTCCTCCTCCGACGCTAAAAATTCCAAGAATGCTGTTACTTTGCTTTTTTCTTTACCTGGTGTACACAGGTTGTATTTTGGATTTGGACTCCAATCTTCAAAAAAACCAAACTTCTTTAATTCTGTTGTGCCAAAAGATGCACCAATAGACTTTTCAGGTACAGCTACAATTACTTTCTTTAGACCTTGATTTTTTAACTTATCCAAACCTATAAACATCAATGCTCTTGACTTACCTGATGCTGGTGGCGCTTTAATCAATAAATATTGTGCTGTTCTACCTGCGTATGCTTTTTCTTGCATTTCTCGCATACCCAATGCATTGGTACTTTTACTTTTTCCTGTTTGGGCATAATTCACTTCTACTAAGTTAGGCATATTCTTATTTTTATCTAAAGTTGATATTAATTTAATTCCTTAAAATCCACCAAAATCATTCAATATCAAATAGTTACAAAAAAGTTTATCTAAAAGTTCATCTAAAAGTTTATCTAAATTTATTTTATCTCGTTGATTTTAGATGAACTTAATACCCATTTTGGGTATCTTGTAGAACCAATATTTTTAATAGATTGATCTTTTTTTGACATCGAATAAACGATATTTCGGATTTTATTTGCTTTTTGATTATCATCAAGTACTTTTGGTAAAATATCTAATAATAGTTTATCTATATCCTTTTTGGTTGCTACGCTATATTCTCCAATAAACTCAACAATCATCTTTTTATAATGGCTATCTTTAAACCCACGCTGTTTAATATAATTAGCCTTTTCGCCTACTATTTCTGCTACACTTGAAGATAGCATATAGTTCGGTTTTCTTCCTTCTATCAATTTCTTTTTCCTCAATTCTTTAACCTGTTTATCCTCAATGCTTTTTCCTTTTGCTACTCGATCTAAAAGAAAAATTTCTTTGAGTGTCAAATTTCTATCCGAGGCTAATTTTTCAGCAAAAGCTAGGTTCAAAATCTTTCCATAAACCTGAACTTCTACTTGTCTATTTTTAAAAGAATAATCGGGCAAAGGAAAAAATCTCTCTTTTTGTATCTTAAATATTTTTATGATACCACTCCCAATAGTATCTATCATATTCAAATTGACCATTGCATTTGCCAGATGTGGGTTTCTATAACGCACAGTTGGACTGTTGGACTCCAACACATTCCAAATAGTTTCAGGGATAAAATTTCCTGAATTAGAAAAAACCAGCTCTCCATCTTCTCTTTCAACCACATTTACTTTCCCTCCTAAGGTATAATCCTGATGAACAATGCAATTATTTAGTGTTTCTCGTATGACATAAGGGTCGTACTGATCTACTTCATCTGGAAATAAAGAATTCCCTCTTATATATCTATACTTTAATATTCTAATTTTTGATTTTAATCGTTCAGCTTCTAATATAATTGGACAGAAAAAATGTTGATAGTCTTTACTAATTCCATCCTTATCTCTCAATATCCAAGACATTTTGGAAGTAGCAGGGGATAAAAAATGCTCTGATTCTGACTTGCCCAATAATAATATTGCCGTATTCGTAATTTTTCCTTGTATGGTTATTTTGGCTTTGTTGAGAAAGGTCGCATCATCCCAATCAGCTATTGACTCTTTTAAATTAGGATTTTTGATGGCAAACATTTCTCTTGCTTTTTGAATGGCGGTAACATCCAAATCCTCAATAATCGCATCTTCTATAATCCTTGCACTCCAATCAGACTTGGAAACTTGATTTCTGATACGCTCTACCTTTTCAATATTCAGAGCGGTTAGACTTTCCCCATTTCGTGCATAATAATGCCCCTTCCAAGCAATTGGCATTCCCTGAGGTGCTGCAGGAATTTTGAAGAGTAAGACTCTCCCTTGGTCAGTCTGAATAGCACTTACCTTAGTAAAACCAATAATGGGTGAGGTATGACTTCCAATTTCATGTTTGTAATCATTAACTTGGTTCTCTGTGATTTTTGTGCCAGAAATGACTTTATTATCATTAACACCAAAAACCAAATAAGCTGCTTCTAAGCCTTCTAAATTAGCTTCATTACTTAATGCAGAAAAGTATTTTCCTAGTTTGTTTTTATCAAACTGTTTTTCGGCTTTTTTAAATTCTAATACCTCTGTTTCTGTATCGGAAGCTAATAGGTTTTTCAATAACTCTTCCATTATTTCCTCTTTTTTCTTGTTTTCTTCTGCTTAGCAAAAAGCGATTTTTTGTCATTCGCCTTTAACATTTCATCATTAACCATTTTTTCATATTGCTTAAACAAATATTCCAACCGCTCAGTGTCAGTTGCAAAAGGCTGTAAACGATAGCATTGCTCAATAGC
>CALAJP010000014.1 GCA_937922815.1 uncultured Saprospiraceae bacterium | reverse complement strand
AATTCAATACTGTAAAACATACTGGATTGCTAATCAAAATATTCTAAGTGTCAAGAAAATAAACATAAAAATAAAGAGAATAAGTATTCTGTTTTATTCGCTTATTATTTTAATTTTCAAAGAGAAAAAACTGTTTTCTTTAATAAATTAGGAGCGATAGATTAAAAATAAACAAATTACAAAAATGGCATTAGGTTCAAAAAAGGCATAAATTGTCGACAAAACTATTACATGCCCATTTGCCACTGAAACTATTTACATCAAAACTATGTAACACTGTTTTATGCATCAGTATTTTAGTAAATTCTTAATTATTATAGGGTTTATGATACTGTATTCTTGTTCCAGTAATGAAGAAGTTTTTTTTCCAAGTAATTTAACTATCGAAAACCGTGAATTTATTGGAGACGAGCTTTTACTTCATGTATTGGACAACAAGAATCAATATCCATATTTAGACACAACCCAATATCATGTAGTTTATAATTACGTTCAGCGTTTTTATGATCAGGTGACTGTGTTTTATAAAAATGAAGATTCTCAACTGTCACAAGCTTGGACAAAAGATAGAGAATGGCGGGTACTTATTTTAGATACGGATGAAATTCATGCTTTTTGCACCACAGGCGGACATTTACTAATCACCTCAGGACTATTGAAAGCTTTACGTTCAGAAAATGAATTGTATTATTTAATGTCATTCGAATCCACCTTACTCAATTCAGAGGAATTATATAAAGCATTATCACAAAATATAAGTTCCGATAAATTAATGCGATTATCTGACCAAAATTATTCATTAAGCACCATACAAGAGCTTTACAATAAACTTTTCTCCCTTTCTCTTGAAAAAGAAACGGCTAATAAAATAAGAGCAAAAGCCGTTCACAATATCTGCGAAACGTCAGTTTTCAAAACCGACGGTTACTCTTCCATTATGAATAAAATAGAGATGAACACCACTTGGGGCATACAAAAAGCACATAACCAATTAGGCGAATGTACTGACTGTAATCGCTGTGGAACGCATCATGGAGGCGTAGAAAGATACCAAGAAAATGTACTCAATCATCTACCTAGATGAACCAATAATACAGAAACATCCGAAGGAGAAACGCCACTAATTCGGCTCGCCTGTCCAATAGTTCTCGGTTTCAATTTATTCAACTTTTCTCTAGCTTCTGCGGATAAAGATACAAATTGAGAATAATCTAACTTTTCCGACAAATTAACAGATTCCAATCGGTTCATTTTGCCGACTAGCTCTTCTTCTTTTTTGATATAGCCTTCGTATTTCATCGCTATCTCGGCTATTTCGAGGCATTCGTTATCAAAACCTTTCAGATAATTATCTAATTCTGCTTGACAACCTCTCAAGCCTTCTATCGTTATATGTGGCCTAGTAAGCAATGGAAGCAGTTTGTCACGTTGCTTCATTTTCGAAGAATTTTTACTATCTAGATAGCTATTCGCTTGGTCTGGGTGAATGCTATTTTTTCTAAAATATTTTTTGATTTGTTCAACAGCTTCATTTTTTTCATTTACTCTCGCCATTCGCTCATCCAAATGAAGCATTCCTATTGCCTTGACCAAAGGAGTTAGACGCATATCGGCATTATCCTGGCGTAAAAGAATACGATATTCAGCCCTAGAAGTAAACATTCGATAAGGTTCCGTTGTCCCCTTGTTTATTAAATCATCAATTAACACTCCTATATAAGCTTCTGACCTTTTTAAAATGAATGGTTCTTGGTCTTTAATTGCCAAAGCCGCATTAATTCCAGCCATCATACCTTGCGCTCCTGCCTCTTCGTAGCCCGTAGTTCCATTGATTTGCCCTGCAAAAAACAGGTTTTTCACTAATCTGGTTTCTAAAGTTGCTCTTAATTGAGTCGGTTGAAAGAAATCATATTCAATAGCGTATCCTGGTCGGAACATTTTTGCATTTTCGAAACCACGAATTTTACGCATTGCTTTATACTGAACATCTTCTGGCAAAGAAGAAGAAAACCCATTTACATAAATCTCGCAAGTATCCCAACCTTCTGGCTCAACAAATAATTGGTGTCGGTCTCGCTGTGCAAAACGGTCAATTTTATCTTCTATCGAAGGGCAATATCTTGGTCCTAAACCTTGGATTCGACCATTGAACATAGGAGAACGGTTAAAACCTTCTTTTAAGGTTTCATGGACTTCCTTGTTGGTATAAGTAATATGACAAGGGCGTTGTTTTTTCAAAGTAGGTGTATCGGTGTACGAAAACTTAGAAGGAACTTCATCCCCAGGTTGCGTTTCCATAGCCTCCCAATCTAGTGAACGTCCATCAACTCTTGGAGGTGTTCCTGTTTTCATTCTACCTGATTCGAAACCTAATTCTTGCAATTGTTCGGTAAGTCCTTTGGCTGCTCTCTCCCCTGCTCTACCTCCACCGAATTGTTTTTCGCCAATATGAATAATTCCATTTAGGAAAGTTCCGTTGGTAAGGATAACTGTTTTAGAAGGGATTTCTAAGCCCAAACTAGTTTTTACGCCTTTAACAACACCATTCTTGACGACCAAACCCGTTGCCATCTCTTGCCAAAAATCAATTAACGGATTATTTTCCAAACGTTTTCTCCATTCTGCAGCAAACAACATTCTGTCGGATTGTGCCCGAGGACTCCACATCGCGGGTCCTTTAGATTTGTTCAACATTCTGAATTGAATCATCGTATGGTCAGTAACCATTCCTGAGTACCCACCTAAAGCATCAATTTCACGCACTATTTGCCCTTTTGCAACTCCGCCCATAGCAGGGTTACAAGACATCTGAGCAATAGTATTCATATTCATAGTCACCAACATTACTTTGGCTCCCATATTGGCAGCACCTACAGCCGCTTCGCAACCTGCATGTCCAGCCCCAACAACAATTACATCATATTCAGGAAACATAATCTTTTTGATTTTTGTAAATACAAAATTACAACTATTCCGTTGGAATTGCTGTCAGTGGTAAGTAAAACCTATATTTTGGGCATAAAAAAAGTCTTATTCGTAAAACAAATAAGACTTTTGAAGTAGCCCGTAGGGGAATCGAACCCCTGTTTCCAGGATGAAAACCTGGCGTCCTAACCCCTAGACGAACGGGCCAAAATATATTCTATTTTGGAAAATTCTCAGTAAAAAGTAGCCCGTAGGGGAATCGAACCCCTGTTTCCAGGATGAAAACCTGGCGTCCTAACCCCTAGACGAACGGGCCATTCTACGTTGAGAATTTTAGCGATGCAAATATACGTTTATTTCATTCAAAAAGTCAAACACTTTTTGCTAATTTTTAAAAAAAGTTAACAACTTAAAGCGAATCATTCAAAAACTTCTTTTTATACGACTCTAATACCACGAGTCATTTCTCTTTTGCCAGGAGGACCGGGAATAGATTCTACCGTAAAACCGACTTCTTTTAATGTTCTTTTCACAACCCCTTTGGCACAATAGGTAACCAAAACACCATTGGGGTGAAGTGTGTTAAATAATTTTTGAAAAATCTCTTTAGTCCACAGCTCAGGTTGAGAAGTAGGAGCAAAAGCATCAAAATAAATAATATCATATTTATCTGTTGGAGCCCAATCTTCTAAGTTTGTATTTAATTTTAGCAGCTCAAAATTAGAATTAATCGTTGATTTAACGCCCCAATTAGATTGATGAATTTGTTGAAAATCTTTCTCTAATTTAGAATCTATTAAAGACGGATAATTCAATTTTTTCCAATCTTTTTCTACTAATGGATTACTTTCTAATGTCGTATAAAAAACTTTATTTTTATCAGTATTCTGAAGCGTAAGTAAAGTATTTAGACCTGTACCAAAGCCCATTTCTAATATACTTATTGAATTTTTTACTCTTAGCTGGGGTAATAGGGCTGCATTAATAAATACATGTTTGGATTCCTGTATTGCACCATACTTGGAATGATAAGTTACTCCATGAATGCCACACATGACAGACGAAGAACCATCTTGAGTAATTATGATTTCAGGAGGTTTATCCATAAAAGCAGGTATAAATTTTAAGCCGTAACGTCAGAAATTTCAGAAACACTAATATCGAGATGAGAAGCATCGTGAAAAGCTTCTCCATTTTTAATTAGAATAATTTGCGGAGATTCATGATATACTTTAAAGTCTTCAGCAATCTTAGCTGATAAATCTCTATGTGCAATCAAATCCAAATAATAAGGAGTAATATTATCAAAATTCCAGTCCGATTCTAACCTAGTCTTAGCGATTGAGCTAATACTACAACGCGTACTATGTTTAAAGATTAATACGGTTTGACTATTCGAAGCTTTTTTGATATTTTCGATATCTGCTGCTGAGGATATTGTATTCCAATTCATTGAATATGTTTTATGATTTAGATTACTTCACAACGTTGATTGTCCTCGGTTTGTTCAATAATATCTACTGAAAATTCGCCAGGACATCCAAGTCCTCGATTACACGAACTACCAACGGTTACCACCAAAAGCATTAAAGCTATTCCTAAAACTTGTAATGTGCCTTTCTTTTTCATTTATAAAATATTTATACTAAAATATATAATTAACCCTCAAAATTACTAAATAGAGTTCAACTAATCTACTTCTTTTGCAACAAGTATTGATACTTATAATGTATAAATAAATAACTTTGAACAGAAAGAAGAAAATTTATGCTATTCAACAGAACAACTACGTTACTAAATAACGTTTTTTCAGTGAATATATTTCCAATCTTTCAAGGTTATAAATTTATTTTTAAAATCAATTAAAAACTCATTCAACTTGAGAATACATTTTATCGCCATTGGAGGCAGTGCCATGCATAATCTTGCTATCGAACTATATAACAACGACCATGCCGTAAGTGGTTCTGATGATGAAATATACGAGCCTAGTAGAAGCAAACTTGAAAACGTAGGGCTATTGCCTAAACAAATGGGCTGGAAACCAGAACGCATTACTAAAGATTTAGATTTGGTGATATTAGGCATGCATGCACGACCTGATAACCCTGAATTAAAAGCCGCTCAGGATTTAAAAATCCCTATCGTTTCATATCCTGAATATTTAGGTATGGCTGCCAAAGATAAAAAGCGTATTGTGATTGCTGGAAGTCATGGTAAAACCAGCACTACTGCCATGATACTCCAAGTATTAAAACATGCTAACATTGATACGGACTATATGGTAGGTGCTCAATTAGAAGGTTTCACCAACATGGTTCGCATCTCTGACGCTCCTGTTATGATTTTTGAAGGAGACGAATACCTATCGTCACCAATAGACCGTCGCCCCAAAATTATGCACTACCAACCCCACTTAACCGTAATTACAGGTATTGCTTGGGATCACATTAATGTTTTTCCCACTTTTGAAAATTATTGTCAACAATTTCAAATTTATATTGATTCATTATCTGAGGAATGCAAAATTATTCATTATGAGAATGATTTAATCTTAAATGAGATGATAAACAATTCTTCATACTCGAACATACCCTATACTTCTTTTGATTATAAAATTGATAAAAACCATCGTTTTATTGTAGAAGACAAGTACCCTCTAGCCATTACAGGAACGCATAATATGCAGAACTTAAAAGCAGCATACTTGGTGTGTAAAGAACTAGGCGTATCTAAAGAAATATTTTTTGAAGCATTAAAGGAATTTAAAGGAGCGGCTAAACGATTGGAATTATTAGGTGAATCCAATCAAACGAAAGTTTTTTTAGATTTTGCACATGCTCCATCAAAAGTAAAAGCGACGGTCGATAGTCTGAAAAAACAATATTTTGATAAAAAACTAATTGTTGCTTTAGAGCTACACACTTTCAGTAGCCTGAATAAAGATTTTTTACCTGAATACAAAAATGCTCTTGATTCGGCTGACGAGGCAATTGTTTGTTATAGTTCACATACCTTAGAAATGAAGAAGATGCCTCCACTTTCATTAGCATTTATCAAAGAAGCTTTTGACAATGAAAAACTCTCCGTTTTTAATCATCCACACAAAGCCATCGAACAAATAACCCATTTAGAAAAAACAAATTCCATCGTCGTATTTATGTCTAGCGGTAATTTCGGAAAAACGAACCTTAAAGAATTGGCGAAAAGTTTTGGTAAAAATCATTAGACGTTATTACGAATTGGATTGTATGTGAGAAAAAACAGAAATTTTTAATCCATATAAATTCATTCGCAATAATGCCCACTAAAGAAACACCAAACATTTCACTAAAAGATTAGTAATTAAAAGAATTTTATTTTGATGTTTTTCAAAATGAATTGTATATTGTTTCTTCATTACTACACTTTTCAAATCACCAAACCTTATGGCTTTACAAGTAAAAAACTTCCAAGAATATAAAGAAGCTTACCAAAAAAGTGTTGAAAACCCAGCATTATTTTGGGAAGAACAGGCAAATACTTTCCAATGGCATAGGAAATGGGATAAAGTACTAGATTGGAATTTTGAAGAGCCTAATATCAAATGGTTTGAAGGGGCTAAATTAAACATTACCGAAAACTGCATCGATAGACATCTAAAAGACAAAGCTAATCAAACCGCCATTATTTGGGAACCTAACGATCCTAATGACGAAACCATACGTTTTACTTACCAAGAACTACATGACGAAGTTTGTAAAACAGCCAATATGCTCAAATCTTTAGGAATAAAGAAAGGAGATGTCATTTGTTTCTATATGCCAATGGTTCCTCAATTAGCAATATCTGTTTTGGCTTGTGCTAGAATTGGTGCCATTCATTCCGTAGTCTTTGCAGGTTTTTCCGCAAAAGCTTTAGCCGATAGGATTAATGATGCTTCTGTAAAAATGGTAATTTGTACCGATGGAAACAATCGTGGGAGTAAACAAATTGCTGTAAAAAAAGTAGTTGATGAAGCCATTGAGTTAGGTTGTCCTTCTGTAGAAAAAGTCTTGATGCTTAAACACACTCATCAAGAAGTTAATTGGAATTTAAATTTAGACATTCTTTGGTCACAAGCTATAAAAGAACAACCTCCCGTATGCCCTGCAACCGTTATGGATGCTGAAGATGTATTATTTATTTTATACACATCGGGTTCAACAGGAAAACCTAAAGGAGTAGTCCATACTTGTGCGGGTTATATGGTTTATACCACATTCTCTTTCAAAAATGTTTTTCAATATCAAGAAGGAGATATTTATTGGTGTACAGCCGATATTGGTTGGATAACGGGACATTCCTACATTATTTATGGTCCTTTGGCCGCTGGAGCAACCTCCATTATGTTTGAAGGTGTTCCGACTTATCCAGATGCAGGAAGATTCTGGGAAATATGCGATAAATACAAAGTCAATCAATTTTATACTGCACCAACTGCCATTAGAGCATTGATGGCAAAAGGAGATGCTTTTGTTGACAAATACAATTTAGATTCTTTAAAAGTTTTAGGTTCGGTTGGAGAACCTATCAATAAAGAAGCGTGGGAATGGTATGATAATAAAATTGGAAAAAATAAATGTCCTATTGTTGATACTTGGTGGCAAACAGAAACTGGAGGAATGATGATATCCAATTTGGCGGGAGTTACTCCTCAAAAAGCCACCTTCGCTACTCTGCCCTTACCTGGTATTCAACCCTGTTTGGTAGATACTGACGGAAACGAAATAGAAGGAAATGATGTCGAAGGTCTTTTATGTATCAAACATCCTTGGCCTTCTATGTTGAGAACAACTTACGGAGACCATGAAAGATGTAAAAATACCTATTTCAGTGTTTTTAAAGGCAAGTATTTCACAGGAGATGGAGCACGAAGAGATAAAGATGGACTTTACAGAATTATAGGACGAGTAGATGATGTTATTAATGTTTCAGGGCATAGGCTGGGAACTGCCGAAGTAGAAAATGCGATCAATGCCTGCGATTTCGTTATTGAATCTGCCGTTGTTGGTTATCCACACGAAATCAAAGGACAAGGTATTTTTGCGTATGTTATTTGTAATAGTAATGTTGATAATGATAGACTAGAGCCTTTGGTAAGAGATAAAGTGTCTAAAATCATTGGCCCAATTGCAAAACCAGATAAAGTATTATTAGTATCTGGATTGCCCAAAACTCGGTCAGGAAAAATAATGAGACGTATTCTACGGAAGATTGCCGAAAAAGAAATTTCGAATTTAGGAGATATTTCGACGCTACTAAACCCTGAAATTGTTGATGAAATCATTGAAAAAGCAGGTTTAAAAACAGTTAGCTCTTGAGTGTAATTTATATAAAAATAAAAAAATACTAATTTTCTTTTAGAGCTACCCAACCATCCGCATTATATTCTCGTGTATAGTATTGAAAGCAAGAAAAAATGTTGTTCTAAAAGAAATAACTCGAAAGAGTATGTTCATGGAATCGATTACACAAAAAGACTAGCCTTAAAAGTGGCTGGTCTTTTTTTTTGCCCTTTTTTATTCTTTTTTCGCCACCTACCCAACCATCCGCATTATATTCTCGTGTATATTATTGAAAGCAAGAAAAAATGTTGTTCTAAAAGAAATAACTCGAAAGAGTATGTTCATGGAATCGATTACACAAAAAGACTAGCCTTAAAAGTGGTTGGTCTTTTTTTTTGCCCAAAAACTGCTTCTCTTTTCAAATACCAAGCCCCCTCCTCTTCTAATACATTCAATCTTAAAAGTTTGTTTTTTATTCAAAAAAAGATAAAAACGCAACTTTGGTATAAAAAAAACTAGCAAACTTCGAATTGAATCGATAAAAAATGTAAATTATACCTATAATTAGATTATCATTTTTATCAACAATAAAATTTAATTCCGATTCTGAAAATAACCAACAAAAAGCTAAATGAAGAATCTTCTAAATTAGATCAATTAGAAAATGCGATTCATTTAAAGCAATTACAAATTAACGGACTACTTAATATCTCTCAGGGAGTAAATAACAATATTCCTGCGGACGAATTATTTAAAATGTATAACTCCTTTTTGGGATGGGAGTTGGGCGTCAAGAAAATGGCACTTTTCTTAAACTTTAATAAATGGAAATGTGTATCTTCTATTGGTGTTCCTAAGGAAATCTTTAATGAAGATGAAATTCCTCCTTTTAATCAATTCGAAAGAATGAAAACATTAGAAGGCCAAGATGATAAAGTGCTAAAATTATTCCAAATCATCATTCCTGTTATTCACAATGGAGACCCCATTGCTTATGTATTACTGGGCGAAGTAGATAGCAAGTCTCAAGATGGATATAACAAAATTCAATTCATTACTGCTATCTCTAATATTGTTGCTGTTGCTATTGAGAATAAAAAACTCTTTAAAAACAAATTGGAGCGAGAAAGAATGCTTCGTGAAATGGAATTAGCTTCTGAAATGCAATTGATGCTTGTTCCTGATGTGCTACCTTCCAACGACAGCATGGAGTTGGCAAGTATCTATATGCCACAAATTGGAATTGGTGGTGATTACTACGACTACATAGAATTAAAAGACGGTAGAATGCTATTTTGCGTTGCCGATATCTCAGGAAAAGGAATTGCCGCCGCACTACTAATGTCCAATTTCCAAAGTACGCTAAGGTATTGCGTAAACAAAATGGATACGATTGAAGACTTGATTAAAGAACTAAACTTTGCATTATTTAACACCACTCAGGGCAATAGATTTTTGACTATGTTTTTGGGTATTTATTGTCCTAACGACGGTAGATTAGAATATGTAAACGCAGGACACCAACCTCCTATCATGGTTATCAATAAAAAAACGCAAATTCTAGATAAAGGCTGTACTATTTTAGGGAATTTTAAAAACCTAATGGGGATTGAAGTTGGCGAAATAAATGTCTTTGACGGAATGTTGTTGGTTTATACTGACGGCTTAACCGATTTGCAAAACGATAGAGGCGATTATTTAGACGAAAAGCTGCTACACGAGTTTGTTAACAATAGATGTGAATTAAGTGCGACCGAATTTAACTTAGAGTTATTAGAACGGATATCCTTATTCAAAGGAAAAACAGAATATCCTGACGACTTTACAGTCCTAACGTGCAAGTTTAAAAAAGCAAAATCGTCATAAGTTATTTTTGAAGAAAGAGGTAAAATAAAACTTAAATGAAAGAACTAAAAAAGAAAATAAAAAATAAAGTAGTCTCGGGCGGCATCCTACTTATCATAGGGCTGAGTATCTTTAGTGGTACATTCTTTTTACAATTATTATTCGTTGGATTAGCACTTAAAAACTTTTACGAAGCCTACGAACTAAACGAGGAAAAAGAAAACCTAAAAACAGGCGGACGTTTTAAGAAAAAACAACGAGCCGAAAGAAAATATACCAAGCCTAAGAAAAACAAAAAAACAACAGTAAGCGAAAAACAAAAATTAATGAATAAGGGCAAAGTTGCTTTTTTAGAATTTGATTATGATGAAGCGATAAGTTGTTTCTTAAAAGTGTTGGATATTTCAGCTAGTGACCCCGCTCCTCATTTCAATTTGGCTTGTTGCTATTCCTTAATTGAAAATGGAGAAAAGTCACTCGAACACCTAAACGGTGCTATTGTAAATGGATTTGATGATTTTGAGAAAATAAAAACTCACGATGCACTGTCTTATTTAAGAATTCAGCCTGAATACGAATCTTATGTTGATAATGGGTACAAATTCGCACCTCGATTCGAAGAAGGTTTATTAGCAAAATTAGAACGTTTACAAAAATTAAGAACAGAAGGTGTTTTGAGTGAATTAGAATTTGTTCAGCAAAAAGAGCGTTTGTTAAAGGAACAATAGTTGAATCAAAGTGTTATTAAATATATCCCTTTAAGAGAATTTTCAAAAAACATACATTTAGAAATGAAGAATAAATATACAGCGGCAATACTGGCTTTCTTTTTTGGTTTTTTAGGAGTACACCGCTTTTATTTAAAACAGTATCTTTTAGGTGTCATTTATCTGATATTTTTCCCTATTGCAGCTATAATAAGTCTCATTGATACCATTCTTTTTATCACAGAAGATCAAATGGAATTTGATTATAGATACAACAAAGATTTTTTTTATAGTCGCTATGGTAGAAACCTAAACGAATATAAAAATGATAAAAAAGCACAAGCCAGAGGTTACTTTGAAGATGAGATAAAAAAGAAAAAGAAAAAGAAAAAAATCAAACGTAAAACCATTAAACGAGATAATACAAAATTAGAATTAGCTAAACAATATTTAGAAAACTATGATTTGGACAAAGCATTAGTCACATACTTAGAAGTTCTAAAAACAGCTCCCGAAGACCCAGAAACACATTTTGCATTGGCTCAAGTTTATAGCCTAAAAGAAGATGCAAAACAATCTCTTTATCATGCAGATATGGCAATCGATAATGGAAAAAGTATAAATGAAATTCAATTAGACGAAAAATTAGCATACTTGAGGATACAACCCGAATTTGATAGCTTAATTTCGCAAGGAAGTCAAAACACGCCAGCACAATCAAAGGATTTTCTCGCTGAATTAGAAAAACTAAGTAAACTAAGAGAAAACGGCGTACTTACCGAAACTGAGTTTGATATACAAAAACAAAAAATACTTAACCAAGGTTGATACCTTTTTTGAGTTTTTTTCGTTAACAAATGTAAGATTCTTTGACTTTCAAATTTTGGCTATGAACGCTCAACAACTTATCGACTATTCAATAGTGCCTTTAAAAGTTACCGATACAGGTTCCGATGCTTTGACAATTATGGAAGATTATAACCTTTCCCACCTTCCTATCGTTAAGGACAATCAATTATTAGGCGTAATTTCAGAAGATGATATTCTTCAATTCGATATTGATAAAGCTATAGAAACGTACCAAATAGGTTTGAGAAGAGGGTTTGTTGCCAATTCAGACCACCTATACGAAGTCTTATCGATGATGAGCAAATCCGAATTAACCATCATCCCTGTCATTGATGCCAACAAACATTATATCGGAACGGTCACCCAAACTAATATTGTTAAGTTTTTTGCAGCCTCGGCATCTTTTAGCGAGTCAGGAAGCATTATTATTTTAGAAATTAATAGACGAGATTATTCTTTAACAGAAATTTCTAGAATAGTTGAATCCGAAGGAATGTTATTACTAAGTTCTCATATTACCTCCCCTATGGGTAAAGAAGTATTGGAAGTTACCATCAAAATAAATTCCCTAAACCTAAGAACTATACTAGGTACTTTCGAGCGGTTTAAATATAAAATCAAGGCAACATTCCAAGAAAAAGAGTATATGGATATAATTCAAAATAGGTATGATTCGCTAATGAATTATTTAAGTATCTAAATTTTTCTTATCTTCTATATTCATTACCAATAAACCTCAACGAATGGATTGGAAGCAAGAGATAAGAAATCAATTAAACCCAAATAAACAATCAAAAAGTAATTCTAATACACATTTATTTTCAAAAAGTGTAGCAGGTATCCCACCATACTTAGGCGGGCCTTATTCCAGTATGTATGCTAACAAGCCTTGGACTATTCGCCAATACGCAGGTTTTTCAACAGCCAAAGAAAGTAATAATTTCTATAGAAATAATCTAAAAAATGGACAAAAAGGGCTTTCCATAGCTTTCGATTTGGCTACCCACAGAGGCTATGATTCTGACCATCCTCGAGTAACAGGCGATGTAGGGAAAGCTGGCGTAGCAATAGATTCCGTTGAAGACATGAAAATTCTTTTCGACCAGATTCCTCTAGATAAAATGTCTGTTTCCATGACGATGAACGGGGCTGTAATACCCATAATGGCATTTTACATAGTTGCAGCACAAGAACAAGGCGTATCAACGGAACAACTGAGGGGAACTATTCAGAATGATATTCTTAAAGAATTTATTGTTAGAAATACGTACATCTACCCCCCAAAAGAGTCGATGCGAATCATTGCTGATATTTTTGAATATACCAGCAAAAACATGCCCTTGTTCAATTCCATTTCTATTAGCGGTTATCATCTTCATGAAGCAGGAGCACCTCCTCATCTAGAACTTGCTTTTACCTTAGCCAATGGTGTAGAATATATTAAAACAGGAAAAAATGCAGGACTCGATGTTAATAATTTCGTAAAACGATTTTCTTTTTTCTGGGGAATTGGAATGAATTCGCTAGAAGAAATAGCAAAAATGAGGGCAGCTCGTGTTATTTGGGCAACTTTAACCAAAAACATAGGAATTACGAACCCTAAAGCTCAAGCGTTAAGAACACATTCTCAAACAAGCGGATATTCCTTAACGGAACAATCTGCATTGAACAATATAGCCAGAACTACCATTGAAGCGATGTCTGCCATAGCAGGAGGCACACAATCCTTGCATACAAATTCATTTGATGAAGCGATTGCTTTACCGACCCCTTTTTCGGCTCGGATAGCTAGAGACACTCAAAAGGTTTTACAAACAGAACTCGGTCTTACTTCTGTCATCGACCCTTGGTCTGGTTCTCAACAGATTGAACAATTAACCGCCACGTTTATTTCAGAGACATGGAAAGTTTTGAATGAAATAGAAAAAATGGGCGGAATGGTAAAAGCTATAGAAACAGGATTTTCAAAAATGAAAATAGAAGAAGCTGCTACTATTAAACAATCTCAGATTGATAATAAAAATGAGTTTGTTATCGGCGTTAATATTTTTCCGCCTGAGAAAGAAAACCAATTCGACATCCTAAATATTGATAATAATAAAGTAAGAGAAGAACAAATTGATAAACTCCAAACCATTAAGAAAAATAGAAATGAATTGGATTGCCAAGATAGTCTCAAAAATTTAGAACAAGCTGCTAAAGAGCAAGGGAATCTACTTGAATTGGCCATTGAATGTGCAAAAAAAAGAGCGACATTAGGTGAGATATCAATGGCATTAGAGAAAGTTTTTGGTCGGTACCAAGCCACTTCCAATCTAGTAACTGGGGTTTATAGTCAACACCTAAATATGAACGAACAGTTTAATAAAGCCCGACAGTTAAGTAAAGAATTTGCTAGCCATGCAGGTAGGCAACCTCGTATTTTGGTTGCAAAGTTAGGGCAAGATGGTCATGACCGTGGCTCTAAAATTGTAGCTAGTAGCTTTGCCGATATTGGTTTTGATGTGGATTTATCTCCACTGTTTCAAACTCCTAAAGAAATTGCAAAACAAGCGGTAGAAAATGATGTTCATATTGTTGGTATCAGTTCCCTTGCTGCTGGCCACCTATCCTTAGTTCCTGAAACTATTGCTGAGTTAAAGAAATTAAACAGACCCGATATTTTAATCGTCGTTGGAGGAGTTATTCCTAAACAAGATTATGAAAAGCTTTTTGACATGGGTGTTTTAGGGGTTTTTGGACCAGGTACTGTCGTTGCAGAAGCCGCTGTTTCTATCCTTTCCGTCATGCTTGCTTATTACCAAAAATGAATTTCACATTGAACAAATGTCACATATATCTATTGACGGCATTAGATTGTTATGCGTATTTTTTTGATTACTAAACATCTATTCGATTCAGTAGAATATTATCCCTGTCACTATTTTGTAGTAATGTAATTACATTAACTTCATGAAGAACTTAAATTTATCCCGTTGTTAAGACAAATTTTGCTTTTGGTATAATGATTGTATTAATGTAAAATAGCAGGAAGATTTAACAACATACTAACATTAAAAGATTAAACTATCATCGTTCGATGGTTTATCCTGCAAGCGAAATTTCTTCGCAAACACTTTTCAGGGTGAGTGTTTGTTCATAGTTTTTGTTTTTGTATTACCCCCGATTTTTTCGGGGGATTTTTTTTGCCTATTTCTTTCTCATAGCCCCAATAAATGTTTCTATATCTTCATCTCTACTCGCCCATGATGTAATTATTCTAATAGCAGAATGGTTTTCATCAATTTTTTTCCAAACTCTAAAACCAAACCCTTTACTCAACTTTTCTATTTCGTCATTATGAAGAATAGGAAAAATTTGGTTAGTATTGGTTTCTTTCCAAAACTTACAACCTAGTTCTTTAAAATTTGCTTTAATGCGACTAGCTTGAGTGTTGGCAATTTTAGCCAGGTCAAAAAATAAATCATCTCGAAATAATTCTCTAAACTGAATTCCTATCAACCGCCCTTTTGCTAACATAGCCCCTTTCTGTTTTATGATAAATTCAATATCTAGTTTCAACTCCTCTTTTGTAATCACCAATGCCTCTCCTAGCAATGCTCCATTTTTAGTTCCGCCTACATAAAAAGCATCTGTAAATTGAGCCACTTCTGCCATCGTTAAATCATTTCCCTCTGCAGTCAAAGCATGTCCTAACCTAGCTCCATCTAAAAATAGTAACAAACCATGCAGTTGGCAAAAAGTGTACAAGTCTATTAGCTCGGATTTTGTATAAAAAGTCCCTACTTCGGTGCTATTAGAGATATAAACTAATTTAGGTTTTACTTGATGCGGAGTATTTTGATGTGCGTCTATTATCCGTTGAACGTGTTTCGGAGTTAACTTTCCCTCCTCAGTAACAATGGTATTTACTTTATGCCCATTAGATTCAATTGCTCCAGCTTCATTGACTGCTATATGACCTGTCTCGGCAGCAATAACGCTTTCGTGAGGTCTCAAAAATGCAGCCATTGCAATTAAATTGGTTTGTGTACCACCACTAATAAAACATATTTTAGCCTTGGGACAATTAATTTTTTGTCTAATTAACTCCTTTGCTTCTATCGAATAGCTATCCCAACCATAACCTTTCTCTTGTTTCATGTTCGTTGTCGATAATGCTTCTATAATACGAGGGTGGCAACCTTCAGAATAATCATCCGTGAAAAGTATTTTTGAATGAATGTCCATTTTATTTATTTTTTACTAATTTGTTAGTTATTCAGATATCATCCCAAATCTGTTTGTACTACTATCAAATATAGGTTACAATCTTAGCATTATAAAAGAAAAAATTATTTACTCCTATGCTAGAGCACCTATTTTTCAATAAAAATTTAGCTCAAAGGATTCGTTATATTTGAAGTTGGTATATATTAAGAATATGTGCAATTAAACTCGTAACTATGTATATATATAAAAATTTTACGATAAAAAGTATACTCCGTTTTTCGGGAGGACACTTAATATGGCTTTTTCTTTGGTCTGTTATAGCTACCTGTTTTACTGAATTATTACACTATTTCGACTTTGATGGGTTCAAGATTCCTTGGCTACCTGTTTCTATTATAGGTACTGCTGTTGCCTTCTATGTTGGTTTTAAAAACAATAGTGCTTATGATCGACTCTGGGAGGCAAGAAAAATTTGGGGAGCAATAATAAACAGCAGCCGTATGTGGGGAGCTTCATTATTAAGTTTTTCAGCAACACGATTTTCAGAAAACGAAATAGATGCTGCTGCAATAAAAGCTTTACAAAAAACAATGATTTATCGCCATATTGCATGGCTTTACGCTCTTAGAAGCCAACTACTAATCCCTACTCCATGGGAACACATCAACCAAAGAAAACACATAAGGCAAAAAGCAGAGGAAAGGCAAAATAAATGGGGCGTAGGTTTGTTTAACGATGAAATATCGCAAATAGAGTTAAAACATTATCTGCCCGCAAACGAAATAGGCGGCTTAATAAATGCACAAAACACTGCCACCCAAATTATACATGCCCAATCACAAAGCTTAGCCGAAATGAAAGAAAAAAATATCATAGATAGTTTTCGACATATGGAATTGCAGAAAATACTAAATGATTTTTATACCCACCAAGGCAAAGCAGAACGAATAAAGAAATTTCCTTTACCTAGGCAATACGGAACAGGAAGCCATGTTTTTATTGCTATTTTTATCTTTTTATTGCCTTTTGCATTAGTAACCGAATTTCATGATTTAAGCGAGTGGGGTGCTTGGCTTTCTATTCCTTTTACTGTAATTATTGGTTGGGTTTTTATTTTTTGGGAATTGATTGGCGACTATTCCGAAAATCCCTTTGAAGGATTAGCAAATGATATTCCGATGCTTTCTCTGTGTAGAACCATTGAAATAGACTTGAAAGAAATGCTCGGAGAAACTAATTTACCGCCTAAGATTGAAGCCAAAAACGGTGTTTTAATGTAAAAAATTCAGTAACCACAAATATCGAAAATATTATTTGTCTTATGTTTTCTGTCATACAATCCAATTCGTAATAATACCTATTGTATAAGGCCGTAAACTAAAACAGATCTTCTCTAATTTCACTAATCCATATATTTAAGAACATTAAAAACCATTTTCCCTCTCTATGCAATTAAACAAATACTTATATCTTTTCGGTTACGACAAAACACTTAACGATTTATGTAAATTAGAGTCAAAATCCATTTTCGGTCAAGAAGAGAAAGATAAATTACTTATTTCGGACATAGATATTGACCCATCAATCAGTGCATTTATAAAAAAAAGGCTCGAAATCATTACGTTTTCTAAGGACTACACTACTCTCATTTCTAAAATAAAAGAAAAAAATATTTGTATTGAAGGCTTTAAAGCAGAATATTTAGTGTTAGATAATGATAAAACGGAATACGATCAACGCCTAAGAAAGCTAAAAGATGTGGGACTGAGCATCAAAGGAAATCCAGATTATTATAACCCAACTATCACTTATGGGCTCTGTTTTTATAAAGAATTTTGGTGTTTTGGTCTTTTGAATAAAAACAGCTTTGATTGGCACAAACATAACAAAAAGCCACGATCTTATAGCCACTCGATAAATATACATATTGCCAAAGCGTTAGTTAATATAGCCGTAAACGGAAAAAAGAAACAGACATTATTAGATGCTTGCTGTGGGGTGGGCACGATTATATTAGAAGCTTGTTTTGCAAAAGTTGACATTGATGGCTGTGATATTAATTGGAAAGTATGCCGAGATGCTAGAGAAAACCTTGCACATTTTGGCTATACATCTACCATATATCGGTCAGACATAAAAGATATTACAAAAAAGTACGATGCCGCTATTATCGACCTACCATACAACCTATTGAGTTCCGCTACAGACGAAGATACTTTGCACATCATAAAATCAACCACTAATATAACCAATCGGCTAATCATCGTTTCTATCAAAGACATTAGAACACTGATAAACGAAGCTAATTTAGAGATATTAATCACTTGTAGTATTAGCAAACGAGGAAAATCAAATTTTGCGAGAACAATATGGGTCTGCGAAAAGTAGAATCGAGTCTATTTTCATCCTAAAATTGAGAAAAAAATACTATTTTAAACCTATCTGTGTTTGGACATTTGGCCAAGCACAAATAGGAAAATACTGTCTTTGGTTAAAAGGTTTTACGCTAACCAAGTTCAGGTTTTATTATTCAAATACCAATTTCATAATAGTCTCTCCATCTATTTAAGTATACCTTGCGAGATTGCGTTTTTTATAAAGAATTCATCAAAATAAAACGTCAACCAGCACAGCGAATCTAGATACAACAAGACAGCAGTTTTTTGAAAAGAAGCAAGTTCTTTTCAAAAAAAAGTGTAATACTTAGTTTAAATAGAAAGACCTATTTAAATTTTTTGTGTTTTGTGTGTAGGAAAAAATATAATATTTTTTCTAAGATAGGTTTAATTTAGACCGAAGTCTAGGGAGTTCTTTGGGGTATGTAAACTTAGAAATTCTGCAAAGCAGACATATCTCTAACTATTAATCTTCTTCTATTAAAGGTAATAATGTCATTTCTTTTTAATTCATTCAAAACGGTAGTAACTGTTTGTCTAGAAGTAGAAGTTATTCCAGCAATATCATTGTGTGTCATAAAGTCATAGACAACATACTCAAATCCAATTTTTTTACCTTTCGTGTTTACTAAGTTTTCTATAAAATCAATAATTCTTGATTTAGAATCTTTATTAGCTATTGTAGAAAGACGGTATTTGAATGTTTCTAACTTTTGAGTTAGTAAGCTATTGGTAAAAACTAATATGTTAGGAATTTTCATTAGTTCTTGAATAGGCATTTCAATAACCTCGCATTCAACGAAGGTATATGCGTTTTGAGTTACTTTTTTATTGTCAAAGAATACCTCTTCACCTAAAAAATCGCCTTTCATTAAGATATTGTTTGTCTGATCTTTATCTTTTCCGATAGGCTGAGAAATTCTTACTCTCCCCGAAACAATAAAAAACAAAGACTTTAAAGTATCACCACTGCGATATAGAGATGTCCCTTTTTTTAACTTTTTAATTGGAAATTTAGCAAGAATTGACTCTTTAAATGAAGCATTAATTTGCTCTACAGAAAGATTAGATTCGCTAAAGTTGTTCATGCTACGTAACATCCTTGGGTTTTTAATTGATTTAATTTAATGTGATTTTTAACTAATCATGAATTTACATTTTTAAAAAAAAGGTAAAAATGTAACAACTATTTAATTACTGTGTCTCATTGTATATGAGTATGTTTTTTTTAAAATCTTCCCAACTTTTAATAAAAAAATGTAAAATTTATTCAAAAAGGTGAAAAAGATGCATTTTTCTGCGTTAAAACCATACAAAAGAAACTCCTTTTGTGACGTGGAATAATTTTGTTTAATCTTTTATTTTTAAGCCTAAACAAATTATTAGATTGATTTTAAATAAAACATTCCTATTAAAGAATATATTGAAGTTTTTTAAAAGAATTAAGACCTTATTTGAATGAATATTTTTCAAACGCTAACTCATAAAAACGATAATGCCGCACTGGTCATTTTTAGAAGTCTATTTGGGCTATTGATGGTACTAGAATCCTTTGGGGCTATTGCTACGGGGTGGGTGCGAAAAACCTTAGTCGAACCCAAGTTTACTTTTAATTTTATAGGTTTCGATTTTTTACAAATTTTGCAGGGGCAATTGATGTACTCATATTTCGTGATTATGGGCATTGTTTCCATATTTTTTATGCTCGGTTACAAATACAAATGGTCTTCTATTGGCTTAGCCCTACTTTGGACAGGCTGTTACCTAATGCAAAAGGCTAGCTACAACAACCATTATTACTTAATAATGCTTGTTTCTTGGAGTTTTGTATTCTTACCTGCCGCAAAAGACTTTTCGTTAGATTCTATTTTGACTAAAAGCAGAAATTCATTTTGTGAACATTGGCAAATATTACTTTTCAAAATACAATTAGGTATTGTTTTCATATTTGGTTCTATTGCAAAACTATATCCTGGTTGGCTAGAGGCGACATTCATTAAAAACGCTTTTAATGCAAAAAAGAATTATTGGTTAATTGGGGATTTGTTAGGCTCAGAACCTTTTCAATATTTGATTAGTTACGGCGGTATTATTTTCGACGCACTTATTGTTCCACTTTTATGGTACAAACCAACTCGCAAAATTGCATTTATCGGTTTACTAATTTTTAATTTATTTAACTCTGTCGTTTTCCAAATTGGAATATTCCCTTATATGGTAATAGCCATGGCTGTGTTTTTTTACGACGGAGAATGGTTGAGAAATACTTTTCTGAAAAAATACCCTGTCGTTACAGCAAGTAGTGTTGAACCTTCAAAACCATATTTGTTATATGGATTTTCTGTTTTTATACTCATTCAAGTTTTTTTACCCCTGAGACACCACTTTTTTGAGGGGGATGTCAATTGGAACGAAGCTGGACATCGTTGCAGTTGGAGAATGATGTTACGTAGCAAACACGGAAAAATTAAATTTGAAGTACATAACCATTCTAATAATAAAACAGACAAAATTGTTCTTTCAGAATATTTAACCACAAAACAAATAAATGACCTAGCCACTAAACCTGACTTCATGTGGCAGTTTGCTCAATACCTAAAAAAAGAATATGACAAAGAAGGAAAATCGAATATAAGTATCCATGTTACTGAAAATAAAGTTTGGCTAAACAGAAAAGGCGGAAGAAGTTTAATTTCGCCTAAAACTGACCTAGCAAAAGAGAAATGGAATTATTTTGGAAACAATAATTGGATTCTCAATAAAAGCTAAAAAACAAAGCCCTGCTAAAATAGATTTAACAGGGCTTTGAAATCAAAAGACTAAATTACTTTTTCATTAACTTAATATTACCTTGAGTCCCGTCCTCAAAATTGAGTTGAACCATATAAACGCCTGTTGATAAGCCATCGGTAGTTACTTTAAATTCTTGTTGAGCATCAACATTTTTGCTAAAAAGCAAACTCCCCGATAAGTTATAAATTTCATAACCATCCACTTTTTTACTACTTTGAATGGTAGTATAATCATCTGTTGGGTTAGGAAAACTAGTTATATCGCTAGGTTCTACTTTGTTCTTAAACAACAAACCTTTATCATGTAATTGGTCTATGTCTTTCAATGCTTTTTTCACATTTGGAGATTGAATATTTCCTTCCTCATCTTGTACTATTCTAAACGAACCATTGATATTATAATCAATATCTGTCCCCTGAGACTCTATGCTACCTGCATAAGTACCTTCGATACGTTTACCATTTTCTTCATATTTAGTAATAGTAACTTTGGTCTCAATATTATGTGTTTTACTGGTTAAACTGCCAATGTTTGGTAGGTCTTTAATCGAAACCAATGCTGCATCATATTCTCCTGCTTCATAATTAAAATTGTTTAGCGTAATTACATAAAAATTATCAAATGAAGTAAGTGCATCAGTACTTTCAGCCGCAATTATATTGTATCCATTGTTCAATGCAGTACTTGTAGATGGAGCACTACGCACAAAATCCGAACGGTAATCGATATCTCCTTCCGAAAGAAAGAAAGGAATAATGTTTGGACAACCATCATTTTCAGGAATACCTGCTTCGTCGGGACACACATCGTCTTCATTACAAATACCATCATTATCTGAATCTACACATGCTGGACAGCCGTTATTACTAACCAATCCCGCTTCGTCAGGGCACTCATCATCTTCATTACAAATACCATCACTGTCTGAATCTACACATACAGGGCAGCCATTATTACTAACTAAACCTGCATCATTAGGACAATCATCATCTTCATTACAAATACCATCGTTGTCTGAATCTACACACTCAGGACAACCAAAATTATCTAAAGGGCCTGCTTTATCAGGGCACTCATCAATATTATCTGCGATGCCGTCACCGTCTTGGTCTTCTAAACAAACAGGACAACCGCTATTTGATATTGGTCCAACTTCGTTTGGACAATTATCTTCTTCATTACAAATACCATCTCCATCAGAGTCGATACATACTGGACAACCTCCATTAGCAATAGAACCTGCTTCATCTGGACAGCTATCAACTTCGTTACAAATACCATCATTATCTGAATCTATACAAATAGGACAACCATTATTACTCGCTAAACCTGCATCATTAGGGCAATCATCGACTTCGTTACAGATACCGTCATTGTCTGAGTCTTCGCAATCGGGACAACCATTATTACTAACCAAACCAGGTTCATTTGGGCAATTATCATCTTCATTACAAATACCGTCATTGTCTGAATCTACACATACAGGACAACCAAGGTTTTGAATTAAACCAAAATCTGTTGGACACTTATCTAAAATATCGGGAATACCGTCTCCGTCAGAATCGCATAATTCAATTTTGACAATACAATATTGCTTAATACAACCTTCATATGCTTTTCCATACTGTGTTGATTGCTTGAATGCTTGTAATTTCCATTCTATTTTGCCATCAATAGGGTTTGGTATTTTATAGGTATCGATATCGCAATTAGGTCCTGATGAACCGTTCAAAGAATTTGGCCCACAATCAAAATCATTAAAGAAACATTTTTCATCTTTATAACTGTCCCCTTCCCAAACACAACAAGTTATACTTATTTCATCCACACAGTCAGAAGGAACACATTTCATTTCATCATTTATCCACTTATTAGGTCTAACCAATGAAGACCTAAAGCCATCAAAAATATTTAATCGTACTGTTTTTAGGTTTTCACTTTTATAAACAACGATAATTGAAGCAACTCCTAAAGTGCTAAACATATTATTGTACGGATAACCATTACTGAATTTCAATCCTGAAAATCTATACTTTCCACTTCTTTTTTGTTTTACGGCATTCGTAATTTCACAAGCATAGCCATTAAAAGTAGCCGTTGGCTTGAACCAACCTAACGAACGACTATCTTTCCATATATCCATAGCGTTTACACTTTGTCCGTCCAATATTACCTCCGTATCTTTAGAACCTGAATTTGCCCAATATAAATACGCTTTCTCTATCGTTGCCGTATTGGGGATTTGTAAATCCAAATCCATAAATTCTTTTTTTGTCTTTCCTGCTCGTTCATCTTCACTAAGAGAACCTCCGACAGCTACATAATCGTACTTTCCTACAAACTCTTGCTTTAAGCTAAAATTAGTTTGAGCCAATGTGGTCACAAGGGAAGTAACCAAAAGAAGCATCGTAAAAATCTGTTTCATAGTTTTTATTTTTTGTTTAGTAAATCTTCTATTTTAATATTTGATGTATCGGGTAGTTTGCTTTATTTCTTTTTCATTCACCAAATCTTCAAACTCTTGCACAAGAATTAATTCTGTATCTGAAATACTTTCGATACTAAAGTTTAAAGTGTCATTATTAACCCCAAAACTTTTCAAGACCAATACATCATTGCTAAGTTCCCAATTACCTTCTGCATAAAGAGTAGCTGCTTCATCAGAACACTTTTCATCCCCCTCTCTAACTTGAACTAATTGTTCATTTCCTATAATTATAAAAGCTGTCAAATTGTCTTTAGCACAGTTTTGCAATGATGAATAAATATCGTTTTCTTCATTGCCGTCTAAGTCAAAATCATAAGCAGGATTTGCTGTAATATTCTCAACAACCCAAGTATTTTGAACTAAATAGTCTAAAGTTGTTTTTTGAATACTTGTATCATCGTTATTACATGACATTAAGAAGAAGAACATCGCACATAGTGTTAGGCTATACAGTAGTTTTTGTCGCATAAAAAATATTTTAAACTGGTTAAAAAAATCACATTTCGCTTTCAACATTTCTTATCAATGTTGAAAATGGTTTTACCTAACGACAATTCCACATTTATTAAAAAATAAGTATTAATGGCTGTCGTTAAAGTATTTACAAATGCAATTATCCTCTTTAAAAAGCACAACTATGCCTATTAAAATGTTAATCCAAATACTAAAGTCTGTTAAAAAATGTAGGCAAAAATTTCGTCCAAAAATTTCTACATAGACCTATATTCGTAGTAAGTGATATGAAAAGACATAGGCTAACTTGTTAATAATTTCTTTCTAGTTAGTTTAATTTGTTATATATATTTTAAAAATAAAATCTTCTAATTCTCATTTTTATTCTCAACTCTTATCTTATCTTGGCGTTACATAAGAAAATCAACAATTTACCTTACCGTTCTAATTAATTATGACAGAAAAAAAAGGAAACCTAAGTTTGCCATCTTCGGCACAAGTAATACAATCTTTAATAGACATTGGACACACTGAGCATCCTTATTCAGTTGAAGATTTTTTCAAAAAACCTAACCAATCTCATTATAAACTATCAAGAGATGGTTCTTGGTTTTCGTATTTGGCTCCTTACGAAAGGAGAATGAATATTTTCATAGAAAACCCTCAAACGAAAGAAGTTACTCAACTGACTCACGAAACCAAAAGAGGAATTTCTGATTATGCTTGGGCAAATGAGAATACCATAATCTACATAAAAGATGATGGGGGCGATGAAAACTTTAAATTATATGGTGTTGATGTGAACACCAAAGAATTAAAAGACTATACGCCTTTTGAGAACGTTCGTATCGATATTATTGATATTTTGAACGAAGAGCCTGATTTTATCATTATTGGAATGAATAAAAACGATGCTCGATTGTTCGAACCTTATCGTTTGCAATTGAGCACGTTAGAATTAACACAGTTGGCAGACAACAAAAACTTAGTTGAGCCTATTTCTTCTTGGATGACAGACCATGATGGAAAAATCCGTTTGGCAACTAAAGTGGTGAACGGAGTAGAACAGGTGTTGATGTATCGTAAAAACGAAACAGATGATTTTAAAGAAGTATTAAAAACTAACTTTAAAGAAGGTGTTTCTCCTTTGTTTTTTCATTTCGATGACCCAACCAAAATATTTGTTAGTTCTAATCTGAATAGAGATAAAAGTGTGATTACTTCTTTCGATTTAGAAAAAGGCGAAGAAACTGGAGAAATTATATTTGAACACCCTGATGTAGATGTTTCTGGTTTGAGTTATTCTAAACTAAAAAAGGAATTGACTTTAATTAGCTATACTACAGACAAAAGGAATTATCATTTTTTGAGTAAAGAAAGAGAAGATGTTCAAAAATTCCTAAACAGCCAATTCCCTAACAAAGAAGTTGTAATTGTAAGTCTTGACAAAACAGAAACAAAATCCTTAGTTCGTACTTATTCTGACCGTTCTTTAGGAGCATACTATTATTTTGATATTGTTAATAGAAAAATCGAACTATTGTCAGAAGTTAGTCCTTGGATAGATGAAAATGATATGTGTCCGATGGAATCTATTTCTTACCAATCAAGAGATGGTTTAACAATTAATGGTTATTTGACATTACCCGCAAATAAGGAGGCAAAAAACCTTCCTTTGGTAGTAAACCCTCATGGAGGTCCTTGGGTTAGAGATAATTGGGGTTATAACCCTGAAGTTCAATTAATGGCAAGTAGAGGTTTTGCCGTTTTGCAAGTAAATTACCGTGGCAGCACAGGCTATGGGCGTGATTTTTGGGAGAAAAGTTTCAAAAAATGGGGAACGACCATGCAGGATGATATAACGGATGGCGTAAATTGGTTGATTGAAAACGGAACGGTCGATGCGAATAAAGTTGCTATCTATGGAGCCAGTTATGGTGGTTATGCAACCTTGGCAGGTGTTGCATTTACTCCAGACCTTTACGCTTGTGCCATCAACTACGTTGGTGTTTCTAACTTATTAACATTTATGCAAACCATTCCTCCTTATTGGGAACCTTATTTGGAAATGATGCACGAAATGGTTGGAAATCCAGCAACAGAAGCTGAAGACATGAAAAAACGGTCACCTGTTTATTCAACCGATAAAATTAAAACACCGCTATATGTTGTTCAGGGGGCAAATGACCCAAGAGTTAATATAGATGAAAGTGACCAAATCGTAGAAAACTTACGAAACAGAGGCGTTAATGTACCTTATTTAGTTAAGTATGACGAGGGACATGGCTTTAGAAATGAAGAAAACCAATTCGAGTTTTATAAATCAATGATTGGCTTTTTGGCAAAATACATAGGTTAATTTTTAAAAAATGAGCCTTTCATTACTAAAAAATACCATCGAACCGTATTTTTTTGAATTAAAATTCGTTTTTTTGTAGAAAATCGAAATATCGACGCTCTTTTTAAACATAGTTTTAATATTTAGTGTTTTATGAAGAGAATTTTTGTAAATAATTAAATCATTATAATTTAAAATATTATGGCTGAAGTACAAGTTATGCCTCGGATGAGTGACACAATGGAAGAAGGGGTGATTGTTGGCTGGTTAAAAGCAGAGGGTGATACCGTTGAGGTTGGTGATTTATTAGCAGAAGTGGAGACGGACAAAGCAACTATGGAATTGGATTCCGAATTTGAAGGAACAATTTTACATATTGCTATCAAAGAAGGTGCAGTTCCTATCGGTGGTGCCTTAGTTGTTGTTGGTGAAGAAGGCGAAGATTGGAAAGCTGCTTTAGCTGAATACGCTGCTGCTGAAGGTGGTGCTACCGAAGAACCTAAAAAAGAAGAAGCTCCTGCAACAGAAACAACGGCAACGCCAACTGCTGAGCCTACTCCTGTAGTTGATTCTAAAATAAAAGCTTCTCCATTAGCTAAATCTATGGCTAAGGAAGCTGGAATTGATTTGAGTACCCTTTCGGGAACGGGCGATAATGGTAGAATAGTAAAGAAAGATATTGAGTCTGCAATAAGCAACCCAGCTCCAGCTGCTCCTGTAGCACCTGCTGCTCCTATTGCTCAACCTGCGACTACAACAGCACCTGCTGCTCCAAAACAAGAAGCTCCTAATGTGGCTGCTTTTGCTTACGGAGATAATTCAGGTGGATATACAGATATTCCAGTTACACAAATGCGTAAAACAATTGCTCGAAGATTGGGTGAAAGTAAGTTTACGGCTCCACATTTCTACTTGACAGTAGAGATTGATATGGATGCAGCTTGGGATATGCGTAAGAAAATCAATGAGGTTGCACCAGTGAAAATTTCATTCAACGATATCGTTATCAAAGCGTGTGCAATTGCATTAAGAGAACATCCTGCTGTTAATTCATCTTGGTTAGGAGATAAGATTCGTCAAAACAATGATGTAAATATTGGTGTTGCTGTTGCAGTTCCAGATGGCTTGTTAGTACCAGTTATTAAAATGGCTGATATTAAGACATTAAGTCAATTAAATACAGAAGTTAAACAGTTGGCAGGGAAAGCAAAATCTAAAAAACTTTCTCCAGCAGAAATGACGGGTAATACATTCACTATTTCTAATTTAGGAATGTTTGGAATCGAAGAATTTACAGCTATCGTTAATCCACCAGATTCTTGTATTTTAGCTATCGGCGGTATCATCAGCAAGCCAGTGGTTAAAGATGAAGAAATTGTAGTTGGAAAACGTATGAAAGTTACACTTTCTTGTGACCACAGAGTTATTGACGGAGCTACAGGGGCTCAGTTCTTAAACTCTATCAAAGCGGCATTGGAAAATCCACTACGTTTTATGATATAATTCAACCTTTTGGTTGCTAAAAATATAAATCCCCATTCAGAAGTATTGACTTTTGAATGGGGATTTTTGTTTTTGAAAGTCTTTTGTTTCAATGTTAAATATGTGTTGTATCTCATTTAAATTTCACAAGAGCGATAACATATATTCAACATATTGAAAACTAACACCTAACTCGTTGAGAGTTAAAAGTAAATAGTTATAATGAATTCTCATACCTCTAAAATGGAACTAATTCATTAAACTTAATGTTAAAGAAATAGAAAGTATATAAGTAAAATTACAATGTATTTGTTCTTGCAAGTATGCTTTAAATAAGAATTGTAGATGTAAAAGATACAATTTAAAAACCCATAACCGTAAATTAAAAAAACCTTTGCTTTTTTGGGTTACGGTAGGTTAAGAACTATTTCACCCGTCAAAGAGTATTTTCTATGAATAAGCTAGGTTCTATTTTTAAAAAGCATACCTCAATAGAATTTTTACTTCTAATAGCATTAATTTTCTTTTTTAATACAGCTCATACTGCTAATAAAGATTCTTTGAATACAAACGTTAGCATTTCAAGAGCATCAAATTCCAATGCTAATAGTATTCAACACTGGAGGAATCGCTGCTTAGAAGAACCTACCTTTGAAAATCCAATCAAATTCTACAATTCAAAGAAAGAGCTATACAATTATCCTTTATTGAAAACAGATGTAATACTGGTTACAGATAGTGACAATGATGGCATTAATGATGACGAAGATATAGATGATGATAACGATGGAGTTTTAGACGTTGATGAACAAAATTGTTTTGAAAATGTGATTGACATAGAATCTTTCGTAATAGGTAAGTGTCACCGTACGTCTAGAGATAATGCTGTAAATGAAGTCGTTCTTTACGATAATATAACAGTTATTCCTGGAAAAGAAGTTTTTTATAGGTTTGATCGTTGTCATTATTACGATAGAAATCCTAGCTCAGCAAAATTGGAACTATTCCTAAATGGAGTCTATTCAGGAGAATTTGCTACTGCTGGTTCTAAAGCAGGAGTAAGAGTAATAGACGGCTCTTTAATACCAAGCACTAATAATATAGAGGTCAAATTTGTGTTTAATGTTGCCCCAGGAGTTGGTGATGATTTAGGTGTTGAGATGACCCATTTTGATTATATTCCTTATTCTTCTTCAGGTACAGCCCCAGAAGTTTCATATACTTGTTTAGATATAGACACTGATAATGATGGCATTCCAAACCGTTTAGACTTAGATTCAGATGGAGATGGTTGTTCGGACTTAGCAGAATCAGGTGCAGGTGCTATTATTGATAGTTTAGTAAATGAAAATAGTTTAACCCCAATAGTTGGTAGCAATGGATATGCTGATAACTTAGAAACTATTGCTGATAATGGTTTAATGAATTATGGTAGCACTTATGATACCTATGCATTAGATTCTACTACTAATATTTGTAATGATAACGATAACGATGGTATTGGAGATTTTATAGACATAGACGATGATAATGATGGAATATTAGATGTAAACGAGATGATTGATTGTGATACTTCTATTAATGTTACAGATTTATCAATACCAAAAGGTACTATCAGTGGAGGTTATAGTAGACTTTCAAGCGGTACTTATGGAGGGTGGACAATAGTAAAAGGAAATGTAGATATAGTATCTGTTGGTGCTTATGGTTGGCAGACTAAGGGTGGAGATATGATTGATGGTGGCTCTACAGATGGTAAAGTACAAAGAGAAATTACTACTACACCAGGAAAGACATATAGTTTTACATTTTATCATGGTGGACATAATAGTGGACCAATTCCTCAATATGGGAGAGTAGAAATTTTAGACGATAATAAACTATTAAATAGCCTAAATATTATAACCGAAATAAAAATCACCGAAACTGAAATCCATAAGGAGGAGATTATTTTTACGGCAAAGTCTTCAATAACTACAATTACCTTGGAACAAACTTCAAACAATGCAGGTTATGGGTCGGTATTTTCAGGTATGGGTATTAAAGAGGTTTGCACAAATTTCTTAGACACAGATGATGACGGGATACCTAACCATTTAGATTTAGACTCAGATGGAGATGGTTGTTCGGACTTAGCAGAATCAGGTGCAGGTGCTATTATTGATAGTTTAGTGTATGAAAATAGCACAACGCCAATAGTTGGTAGCAATGGATATGCTGATAACTTAGAAACTAGTATTGATAATGGTATAATAAACTTCAGTACCACTTACGAGAATTATGCCTTAGATTCTGCAATTAATATCTGTATTGATAATGATAAGGATGGTATTGGAGATTTTATAGACATAGATGACGATAATGATGGGATAATTGATGTTTTAGAATTAGGTTGTGAAAATAAAGAAATTAGCCATAATTCTTCTACAACGTTTCCTAATTGTAATGGAGCTAATTCAATTGATTGGGAAACTATTGGAACTTCATTAGATGGTGGTGGTGTTTTTAACCATCCAGCTCTTGGACAAGTTACTTTAAATGGGACCAGTAGTTCAAACATTAGGATAGGAACACAAAACAATTCTGGTACTTATCTGAACTTTTCAAATAACGGGCATACTCTTACTTTGACTTGGGAAAAACCAGTTACTTACATGGAATGGGCTTTAGGGGATATGGATTTTAATGAATCTTGTACTTTTGTAGCTTCTGGAGCTTCGTATTCTGCGATAAGTTTAGGAGCAACAGATTCGTGGAATGGTGTTAATACTTTGTCAGGTACTGGAAATGATAGAAATAGTAACCCTGATAATTATTCTGTAATTCGGATAGAATCTGATTTAGGAATTACTTCTATTGATCTAATTTATTCTTCAATTACTTCAAATGGAACTAATTCGTTATTAGACATTTGTGTTGGTGATGTGATTTCTGATATAGACGCTAATTCTTGTGTAGCTAAAGATTCAGATGGAGACGGAAAACCAGATTATTTAGACCTTGATTCTGATAATGATGGTGTGTTAGATAATGTTGAAAGTCAAACTAAAGAAGGCTTTATACCCAAAGGTCCTTGGAAAGATGAAAACTCTAATGGCTTGCATGATACTTACGATGAGGAGTTGGGGGGGGTAAAATTAACTCTTATTAATTCTGATAACGATGAATTTCCTGATGCTTTAGATACAGACTCTGATAATGATGGGTGTTTTGATGTTTACGAAGCCAAAACAGGCTCTTCTGCTGATGAAAATGGGGTTATTAATAGCCCATTTGGGACAAACGGATTAGGAAACCACTTAGAAATCAATGATGATTACGAAACGGATGTAAATTATAGTATTGATGTAGATTATCGAAATAAAGATATTAATGCTTGTATTTCTAACATTAATGGAGTTGCTTTTTTGGATTGTGATGCTGATGGACTGTATAAAGTTGGTGATGATGTATTTGATAATATTAAGATTAAAATTCTGAATAAGTCCACGAATACTTTTGACTCTACATTGACAGATGCTAATGGAAAATATACTTTTGAAATCTCTCCATTAATAGATTATGATATTTTCTTTGGAATTCCATCCAGTTATGTGGTTACTAATCAGCAAAATTTGAATATTGCTAATGGAAATCATTTAGATTTATCAGGCAAAGTGGCATTGAAAAACTTAATCAAAAACTTTCCAACAGAATTAAATGGTGGTTTTAAAGATAATGAAGCTCCTATTTTAACAGGTATTCCTCAAGGAAAAATGATATGTTCTGAAGAAATTGATTTTAGTGCTGTTACTGCAATAGATAATATTTCTACGGTAGAAATAAAATTCGATTCTGTACTTTACCAAACCGATGGCAAGAAAGATTCGATTAAATATATTTGGACTGCAACAGATGAATGTAATAACTCAACTAAAGATTCTTCCATTTTTATCTATGGTTCTGATTTAGCAGTTAAGCTTTTTCCAGACACGGTTAAACTTTGTCAAACGAATTCAGCCTTATTGTCTGCAAGACCAATTAACGGAGAAGCTCCCTATTATTTTCAGTGGACAACTCCTGTAGGTAGTTTTAATAATGCGAACTCTAACGCACCTATATTGTCGATTGGCGAAGTAGTAGATGATTTTTTTGCAACAGTTTTATTAACAGATGCCAATGGTTGCCAAGTAGTTGATAAAGTACAAGTTATAATTCAGGAAAAAACTGATTTCGGAACGATTTCAGGAGATTCGATTTATTGTGAAAAGGATTCGATTAAACTGGTTGCTGACAATGGAGATTATTATCAATGGAAAGGGCCTAATGACTTCGTATCTTATGATAAAGAGTTAATTATTCCTACGGCACAACTTATTCATAATGGAGAATTTGAAGTAAAGGTTACAACGGATGCTGGCTGTTCAAGTACCATTACAAAAACGGTTCAAGTAAACAGATCTGCAACGCCAAAGATTACATTTGATAAAAATGAATTCTGTTTTGGTGAAATAATAGAAATGTCAGCAAGGGGATTAGAAACAACTACATATAAATGGGAAAGTGATTTTGGTTTTGAATCTAATGAGCAAAATATAAGTTTAAATTCTGAAGATTTAGGTGTTGGTAAACACACTTTACACTTATATGTAGACCCTCTTGTAGGTTGTGATGGAAGCACACAAACTGAAATTACCGTTTTAGAAACCACCCCTGTTTCATTTACTCCTGATACTGCTGTGTGTTTGGGGGCTAATATTAAACTAGAAACAATAGGAGCTTCCTCTGTTTTCTGGACTGGCCCTAATAATTTCTTTTCTTTTGACTCTTCTTTTACCCTTGAAAATATAAGTAAGGAACAACTAGGTACTTATAATGCTGAAGTAACAACTTCTAATAATTGTAATATCACTAGAGAAATTACGATAACTGAGCTTAGTTCAAATTTCTTAATTAACCTAGAACCTAACAATTGTATTGGTGATAGCCTCTTGTTTTCTATTGATGCCAATGTTTTCGAAACTTACAATTGGACCATCAATGGTGAAAAATACACTTCTCCAAGCCCTATTGTTGAAAACGCTGATGGAGAAACTAACTTTCAAGTTACCTTAGAAGGAATTAATGATAATTGCAAATTATCTTCGGATACCATTTTTAGTATTGAAAAAAATCCTTTTAATGATATTCTAATATCGAAAGTTGATCAAGATTGTGAAAATAAAGGAAGTATTACGATAAGCAATATGCCTCAGGGTTTTTCTATTCTTTGGAATGATGGTTCTAATTTACAATCAAGAAATGATTTGAATCAAGGTACAGATTCATTTATAATAGCCAATTCTGACGGGTGTAGTAAGACCTATGAATATCGAATTATTAATAACTGTGATGATGAGGATTTAATTTTAATCGAAGGAAAAGTAAATTTAACTTGTACAAACACGAATGTAGATATTGATGAAATTACAATTCATTTAATGAATGTAAATAATGATACCATAAAAACTACGCTTACCAATAAACAAGGAGATTTTTCTTTTTCAAATATTGCGTTTACGGATGTATATCTTCTTGTAGATTTAGGAGAAAAATCGACTAACTATGAATGGGTTGAAAATGAATTTTATAGCCCTTCCGAAAATAAAATTATTAACTTAAATTCAGGTACTAATAAAGTAAATCTACTTGTTAATGATTCGCAACCTATTGTTTTTGAGTATCCTTCAAAAGTATGTGTTGGAAGTACTATTCTTTTAAAAGGAGTAACAGAAAATGGCAATTGGCTATGGAAATATTTGGACAAATCCAATGATGCGGTTGAGTGGATAATTAAAGATGAACTTGCTGTTGGCGAACATATTTTTCAGGTTTCTTGGTCTAATTCTTTGGGTTGCCAAGTAGATTCGACTTTTAAAATTGAAATTGAAGATTTTCCTGCCAATATTAGTTTACCATCTGATACGGTTTTATGTATTGGTTCTTCTTTGTCATTAGAAGTATTTGGTTCAGAAGATATTACTTGGTATTCTGATAAATGGGATAGCCCCTCCACAGAAAACCCTATCCAATTGTCAAACCTTCAAGAAGGTACAGAATTGTTAGTAGAAATACAGACGGAAAATGGGTGTTCTATCCAAAAAAATATAGATATAGAAATCCAACGAAACGATATTTCTTTGTCTTATTTATATTTGAACTGTGATGAGGAATCATTAAAACTGTTTGTTGAAGGGAATGCTGACACATATACTTGGACAACACCTAATAAAGAAAAACTTGAAATTAAAAATGCAACAATCAATACTGTTTCTGAAGGAATGTATTTTTTAGAATCGTCTAAAAACGGATGTTATCAAACAGATAGTATTTTGGTTAATATTGACAAGAATGAAAATGAAATTTCGAGTGAATTAACTCACGAGTCTTGTGGTTCTAAAAATGGAGAAATTTTAATAAATACTCCTATCTCAAATGAAAGTTTAAGGTGGGTTGACCTTAGCCAAACAACAGAAAAGCCTAAACATAGAACAGGACTTGAAGCAGGAGTTTATACCCTTATTTATTCGAGTGGTAATTGCTTAGATTCTATTCAATATACAATTACTAATGAATGTTCAAATCAAAACGCTGATAAAGATGGCGATGGTATTTTAGATAAATATGACCTCGATGATGATAATGATGGTATTCCCGACCACCTAGAAGGAGAAGAAGACACAGATGGAGATGGTATATTGGATAAATATGATATAGATTCTGACAATGATGGAATTTTAGATGCTATTGAAGTTGGTTATAAAAGTTCTATTTTTGAAGATAAAGACAAAGACGGTTTAAGAGATGATTTTAATGTAACTATTTTATTTTCAATAGATGAAGATGGTGATGGTATTCCCAATTTTAAGGATATAGATTCAGATAATGACGGAATTGTTGATTGGATTGAATCACAAATTACTACCGAAAAACCCATAATGCCTCTTGGTATTGATAGAAACCAAAACGGTTTAGATGATGAATTTGAATTTGACGATAATCAAAATTGGAATCTTCCTGTAGACACTGATGAGGATTCTGTTTATGATTATTTAGATACGGATTCCGATGGCGATTCGTATTTAGATATAGAAGAAGCTTTTAATAAAACGCCTATTAATAAAGATTCAGATAATGATGGTTTAGATGATGCATTTGATGAAAAAGAGAAAGATGAAAAAGAGAAAGATGAAAATATAAGTTTGAATGCCATCAATAAATTAAATTCAATTATGGATTTCCCAAAAGAAAACCCTAATAATTATGAGCCTGACTTTAGAAAAATTAATATAGAATCTAAACCTATTGAAAGTGATACTTTTACGGTTGTTATTCAAAGAGAAACTAAATTTTGTTTTGACGAGAACATAGAAATTCTTAACGATGAAAATTCTTTAATTGTTAATCAAGAAGAGCGTTGCATTTTTATCAAAAGTGAATCATATGACATTCACAGCATTAAATTTGCTACTTGTTTTGAAACCATTTGCGATACTAATTATTTGTATATCAATACAGTTTCACCAACCAAAGATACCATTGATATTTTTTGGCCTGAAAATGAAGCTACCGTATCTTTCTGTTTAGATACTTCAGAAGTAGGTAGTAATGTAATCGTTAATAAGCTTTGTGGGAATGATTTAAGTGTTAATGAATTACAACTTGATAATGATTTATGCATCGAACTAGAGGGCGTATTAAATAAAGGAGATGAGTTGTGTTATGAACTTTGTAATGAAGATGGTATTTGTGATACTACTGTTATCAAAATGATTAATGATGTTACAAGGGTAAAAGCTTTTGATGATAATTTGACTTTAGTTACAGGTGCATCGACTATTTTTCTTCCTCTTGAAAATGACTTAAATTCAAATAACTTAGCTAATATTGAAATAATAGGAACGCCTGTTTATGGTAGCGTATCTATTCTCGAAAATAATGAATTAGAATATGAACATAGTGGAACAAAATGTGATGTTTTAGACTCGATTATTTATGTTGTAAAACAAGGAGATATAACAGATACTGCCATTATACATATTCATATTATTTGTGATCCTGTCGTAGTGTATTCTGCAATTTCGCCTAATGGTGATGGAATGAATGATGAACTCAAAATACGAGGTATAGAGCGTTACCCGATCAATACTATTTCTATTTTTAACAGATATGGTAACGAAGTATTTAGGGTAAGTAATTTCCAGAATAAGAATGGTTGGAATGGTCAAAGTAATGGGCGTTTCCTCCCTGA
>CALAJP010000013.1 GCA_937922815.1 uncultured Saprospiraceae bacterium | reverse complement strand
CCAAAGATTAAAAAACAAAACGAATGGGCTGCTAAATTAACTTTTAGTAGCCTGTTTTTTTATGGCATGAAATTAGAAGTAATAGTAGAAAATTTATTCCCAACGTTTGATGTAAAATTTAATATGACTATTGCCGAATATAATGGTTTAATTAACCTTCAATTAACAGAAGAGGATGATACTCAAATGAAGTTTGCCAGTATATTGATTGTAGTAATTACTCTTATTCTTAAAGCAATTCTAAATTGGAATTTAGCTTTAATTGTAATTCTTTTACTAATTTCAATATTGTCTATGTCCTGGGCTTTTAGTCGTGCTAAGAAATTGAATAGGAATAAGTATATTTGGAGCTTTTTTGCTTTTGTCTTTCCCCCTATTACTCTATTTATTCTGGGGTTGATGAATTTTAAAATTAGAAATAAAGAAATTTTTAAAATTGTAATTGAATATAGAGAAACTTTACTTCAAAGTAAAGAAATGAAATTTGATAAACTATATGTTGGTAAACTGAGTACCGAAATGCAGAAAGATATTGAAAATAAACTTTTTGAATTAGGTATTTTTCCTGAAAATGATCTTCAATCTGATGAAGGTTCCACTTTTGCCTTATTTTTAGGTAGAAAAGTTATCTCAAATCAAAATAATACGAATACACTTATTGTTGGACATATTACAATAACGTTAATTTTAGTTGCTCTTCTTGTTGTACTATTATTGTTCTTATTATCTTAGAAATTTACTAGTATATTAATATTTTATTTATTTAACTAGATGCAAATTAGTTAGTTAGGAAGTTTCGGGTTTGAACAAAAAATTATATAAATAACTCTAATCGTTTAATAAGGTTGATTTTGACTCTATTAGCCTTCGTTGATTTTTGAAATACTATCTCAACAATTTTTAGTACTTTTGTGTTTTTAATTATTATCTGAATACCCCCAAAATTCGGCTTTTGCTCATTTTGAGGGTATTTTTTATGCTATATTTTGTCAATAGATGTAGCGAAAATTTAAATGTTATTTGAATGATAACGCATATTATACTAATTCTAATTTGTTGTTTAATAATCTGGAAAGCCAGTGATGGTTTTGAAGTTGCTTCTGATTATATCGGACGAAACCTGAATGATGGAGTGCGTGGAGCTACAATAAACGCTATTGGTAGCTCTATGCCCGAATTGTTTACTACTTTTTGGTTTCTTTTTGTATTGGGAAACAAGGACGGTTTTGCTGGAGGAATAGGTACGACAGCAGGTTCAGCCATTTTTAATGGAATGATAATTCCAGCGGTGGTTATTTTGGCGGTGATTGGTTATGGGTTGGCAAAAAGTGTGAATGTATCCAAAAAAGTAATTCTTAGAGATGGATTATCTCTAATTATAGCCGAAATATTATTGATTTTCATTATCCGAGGATATTCGTTAGACTGGACACATGGTTTGATTTTGATGTCTATTTATGGGGTGTATGTGTTTGTTTTGCTAACTTCAATGAAAAAAAATGAGGAGACTGACAATATTGAGACTGAAAAAGTAAATGAAGACGAAAGTATTCCAATAAAATCTAATATTTTAACCTCTCTTTTGACATTAGATTTAGAAAAAGTATTTATCAGAAAGCAAATTAACAACCTGAATGCATGGAGCTTATTATTGGTTTCTATGACTATTATTGGTGGTTCTTGTGCTTTATTGGTTCATTCTTGCGAAGGTTTGGCAAATGGAATGGGGATAGCCACTTATTTTGTGGCTGTGGTATTGGCATCTGCTGCGACTAGTGTTCCTGATACGATATTGTCTTATCGTGATGCGATGGCAGGAGAATATGACGATGCAGTTGCTAATGCACTGGGGAGCAATATTTTTGATGTATGTTTTGCCTTAGGTTTTCCTTTATTCGTTTATACTTTAATGTATGGGCCTATTTCTATGAGTGCAGAAACGGTTGAAAACATTACGGAACTGAGAGTGATTTTATTAATTGCTACAATAGCTGCGTTTTTTATCTATGTTTTTGGCTCAGGAATGGGCAAAATAAAAGCATATCTTCTTTTGTTAATCTATTTATTATTCACATTCTTTATTGCTTCTAAGGCTTACGGAATGGAGTGGGCAATAGATTTTGGTACTTTTATGAGAAGTTTGGTTGCTTTTTGATAGGAATGAAAAGGTCAGATGGAATACTTACACCTGACCTTTTATATTATAAATATGGATTTAATGAACCTATTTTTTGTTGAAGAAACTTATTATTAATGTCCAAAGTAATATGAACATTAGACCAGAGCTAAAAATTAACCCGATTATACTATAAAAATTTTCATTAGACTGGGCTATAGACCTGTAGTTGATAAATGTTAAATAGCAAAAAAAAAGTAGGCTCAATACCCAACTATATTTGAATTGAAGGATTTTTTTTATAAAATTCATGATTTTTACTTTAAGATTTAGTTTTGATAGGTAAAAGTTTTATTTTCTCTCTATCCGAAGGTTTAAATAAAACCATAATATAATTGCAAAAAACTTTAAGTATTCCTCTATCAACAGTTCGGTAACTTTTTATAAAAAGCTGATATTCAATGTATTATGAAACAGATACTAAAACTGTAAAATACTGATAATCAAATAGTTATATTTTAAAAACTCAGTAAAAGAAAAAAGTTACCGAAGTATTGCTCTATAATAGAGGCTGTAATTTAAAAATATTTTTTTGCTTTAATCGTTTTATTTATATATAAAGTTGTTATTCTAAACAATGGACTTCTCCCCCTACTGTACTGCATGAGCCACCGCCACCACAAGATTTTGAGTTTCCGTAAGCAGAAAGAGCACCTGCAATACTTCCGAAAGCACCTCCTAAAACACCTCCTACGATAGCACCTTGAGGTGTGCCTCCAGTCATTAATGCACCTGCTTTTGCACCTCCCCATATTCCTGCTAAAGCTCCACCTAAAGCTCCGCCAATTACAGATGCTGCACATTTTCCATTTCTTGAAGTTGCAAAATTTGAATTTATTGACAGATTTGATTTAAAAATGTGATTTAGCAATAATTTGGTATGAGTCAAGTGGTATATTCTTATTTTATTTTGATTGAAGTTCTTTTTTAATTTAAGAATTTCTCTATCAAATGCATCAAATACTTCTTGGTCAGAGTTTAACTTTTTTAAGTTTTCAAAAAATTGAGTATTTAAAGCTATTTTTTTTGAATTATCGTAATTCTCTAAACTAAGATTGAAGTTATATAAGAAAGTTGTTTTATCTAATTCTGTGATTCTATTATCGTAACTTTTATTGTGATTGAAATAGCTAATTGGGTCTTTAATATCTAAATCAGAAGAAGAGTAGTAACTTCTTAGGTTGTCATTGATTAAAGATTGAAAATTAAGCAATTGAATTTCTTCGTTCTCAGTAATTGGATGTGCAAAATCGTCATTGTTGCAGGATGTTGTGAATAAACTAAGAAGAAAGAGAATTACTAAAGTCAGCTTGCTTGCTTGCTTGCTTGCTTGCTTGCTTGCTCAGCAATGTTTGAATTGTGTTTTGTTGTAAACATAAATGATTTTGTTTTAGTTATAAATTTTATTTACAAGTGTAATACACATTTAAAGATAAAAAAGTTCCAAACAATTTAATAGCTATTCTCTCACCCCTTAAACGGCTTCCTCTGTTCCCATTTATAAATAGGTGTAAAATAAGAAATCGCACGGTGAATCAATTTATTGGGACCCGCAGAGCGATGTTTGATATAACAATCCAAATCATGTGGAACAGCTCCGATAGAGCTTTTGATTTCTAAGGCAGTACGAGCGTAGTCGATGGTATGGCATCGTCTTTTGATAGCTTCTTCCAGAATATCGAAAAGGTAGTTATGATAAAGGTGGAACTTATAGTTTTCTTTTTCTTCAAAACCTAAAAAAAGACCTTCCAGAGTACCATCATTATCCAGTACAGGAACAAAACCAACCAATTTATCTTCATGGAAATACCCAAAAACCGTACATTTATCAGCATATTGGCGTTTGAGTTCTATATAGTAATCTTCATGTAGGTAGAAAAGATTAAACTCTACCGTATCAGCTATGTTTTTATAAAGTTGAAAAATCTCTTTTTTATAATGTTTTAAATCAGAAAGAGAAAGTTCTCTTTTTTCAACTCCGTTAAGTTTCTTTCTCGCCCTACGATAACGTACTCTATATTTTGAAGAAATGGCAGCTAAATAATCGTCCATGTTTTGCCAATCTTCTTTTAAGTGAAGGTGCATAGCAGGTTGAAAACGATATAAACTATAGTTATTTTTTTTAAAAACTTGAACAGGATTATGAGCGGATGGTTCAAAATCTTTAGCTAAACAGATAGTTATATTTCCTTCAGTCTTTTCTAATGATTGCCAAGTTGTTTCAATGGCTTTTCCCCAAATAGATTGTTTCGTTTCATCTTCTAAATCTGATTTCCAACTCACTCCGAAATCTCCCGTATGTAACATATTTCCAGTTACTAACATTTTGATATTGACCATTGAAGCCACTAATCCACGACACAAATCTTTGAATCGTTTCCACTTACTCGCGTTTTGCGAATATTTATATTGTAAATGGTCTTTCATGTGAAAAGGAACCACTTGAAAATAAAATATACCCAAAATATCATCATCATAACTAGCAACTGTGAAATACTGTTGAATCCCTTGAGGAGGAACGGTATTTAACATCGCCCAATACTTAACAGAACGAAAAATGTTTTGCGACTTTTCAAATTCGAAAGTTGCTTTTAATTCTTTAATAGAACTAAAAATTTCTAATTTAATATCCCTGTCATTAGGATTTTTATTCACAGCAGCTCTTTTCAAGCATTGAGTTGGACAATTCATTAATTATAAATTAGCTTTTAATCAGAGCACAAAAATAATGGCTTTTACTAACTTTTGGGTGATTTATACGTCCAATGCCTATTTATTTACTACAAAAGGGTACTGAAAAGATACCTATTGCTTTTCTTTTTCTAATGAATCAATAATGTCACCCAACTGTTCTACTCCTATTTTTTTAGAAACAATTTCGTGCTTATCATCAAGGATATAAATCTGAGGCGTAGATTTTACATCATAAATTTGTTGATATTTAGACTTCAAATAAGGATCAGCCACGTTGAACCAATTCACAGGAATATTTTCTTTTATGAATTCGGCACAATCAGGAATTTTATCATAAAACTTATTGCAAACGGCAAAAATTTCAACCTTATCTTGATACTTTTCATAAAACTCAATCATCTTAGGCATTGACTTTTTACAATGACCACAATCGGGTGCCCAAATGAAAAGAATATTATATTTTTTATTCAAGGAATGTAAATTTTTCTCTCCTTTGAATGCAAAGCGTTTATGTTCGCTTTCTTCATCTTTCAAAGCTAATGTTCCTTCCACGTCTATGATTTTCAAATTAATGTCAGGAGCAATTTTCCCAATCAAAAGCGGCTCTAAAGTATTCGCATTATCAATAATCTTTTTCAATTGTTCTTCATCAGTCCATGGTGCTTTTCCTTGTGCATAATATTTTTGAACCAAATTTACATAAACAGCATCCATTCCTATATATTTAGACTTAGCATATTTATTCAGAAAATGAATTAAATAGTATTTAAAAGGCTGTCCTTTTTCGTCCAAATTATCTAAAATAGCTTCCGTTTCCATATTGATTGAATCGGGATGAGGAACAACCATTTTATCAAGGTAATAGTCTAATTTTTTTTGAATAATATCCGTTCTCAATAGTCTTCTATCTCCGAGAGGAACATTATCAAACCAATGTTTTTTGAAGTATAAATATCTATCTTTTTGAGCATCTTCTCCTACAAATTCAGGAGCATCAATGTCAAGGTTTGATTTGATAATCGCAGATACAAGAGATTCAGGATGAGAATTAATTATATTTTTTTGATAGTTTAATACTGTTGTATTTATGTTTTTTTGTTGTTCGATTAACGCTGCTTTTTCTTCTTCAGTAGCCGATTGGATTTTTTCATTAATTTCCATCGCAACAGGTCTTTGATGATTTAAGAAACGTAGGTAATCAAAGAATTTTCGATTGTTTTCACTGCCTTCAACCTTCATATCTTCAATTAAATTTTCTTTGTTGGTAGAGAATCTAACGTCTTTATCTTCGTCATCAATTAGAATTTGGAAATAATTCATTTCCTCATTTTCATTAATTACTACTAAATAGATTCCAGGTTCTAACGTAGAGTCGCTTTGGTAAGTAAATTTGGATGGTGTGTCGGTGAAAATCGAATCTTGAACATATTGTTTATCGCCATACTGATATGCCAAAACTAAAGTATCTGAATTATAATTATCAATATTAAAAGTAAGTTTTGTTTGTGCTAAAACAGAAAAGCTTAAAAATAAAATTGAGACAAAAAATGAAGCTCTTAGTCTAAATGTACTCATGTCAGAATTCTTATGGTTAAATTGTTTTTCTAATAAATGTTTTGCTATAAACCCAAACGCATTTATAGTAATAATAGTTGATGAAATTGCAAATTTAAGATTTTGACAACAATTTTGGGTTTAGTCGTCGGCAGCGAGTATCGCATCAATATGATATTGCATAGCGATATCCATTATTCTTGCTACTCCTTCGACGGGAGCTTTTTTATTGGGGGCAATGATAATTGTTTTTTTACGGTATTGCCTTAGTTTGGTTTGAATTTGAGAATTTGAATAAGTCTTACTCCCAATTTTGAATTTCCCTCTTTCCGTTATGACAACCTGAGGAGTGTCATTCTTGCTAGGTAATGTGGTTTTATTATTTTTGGAAACGCCTGGTATTTTAAGGTTCAAGGCATTAGGGTTCACCAACGAAGAAGTCAGCATGAAAAAAATAAGCAACAAAAAGATAATGTCAGTCAGTGACGACATATTAAATTGAGCATTAACCTTACTTCTTTTTTTGATTGCCATTCGTTAACGAAAATTATTAATGTTGAAAATGAATTAAATTGGTTGAGTTGCCAAAATAGCTTTCAACCTGAGTTTTCCTGCGACTTTAATAACCGAAGAAACTTGGTTAAAAGGAACGCCCCGTTCCGCAACAATTGTTATAGCAGCTCCTTCTTTGTTTTTCATGTCATCAAGAATGGTTTTTACATTCCTTTCTACTTGGCTAATTCGACATTTCTTATTATTAACAGAAACAGTTCCATCCTTTTCTATTTGTACCACAATATTAGTAGGGGCAACCGTAGTCGAGTTGGACTCAGGCAAGTCGAAAGGCTTGATTTGAACAAAATTTGAAGTCAGCATAAAGAAAATAAGCAATAAAAATATAATGTCCGTCAACGACGACATGCTAAATTCAGCACTTATTTTACTTCTTTTTTTTACTGCCATTGCAATGGATTTGTGAATGAAAAAGATGGATTATAAATCCCGAAAATTAAACGGGGTCTTGTAATAAATCCATAAATTCTACGGTTGACCTTTCCATTTTGAAAACTACTTTATCTACTTTAGCTACCAATAAATTATATCCTACAAAAGAAACAATTCCAATCGCTAATCCAAATGCGGTTGTAATCAATGCCGTGTAAATACCACCTGCCAATACATCAGGCGTAATATTTTCAGAAGTTGACATTTCATAAAACGAGCTAATCATACCCGTAACCGTTCCGAAGAATCCAATCATCGGAGCTGCTCCTGAAATAGAGGCTAAGGTAGAAAGGTTCTTTTCTAGTTTGAAAACCTCCAAGTTACCTACATTTTCTATGGCCGTATCAATATCGTTCAAGGGTTTTCCAATTCTCATTAATCCTTTTTCGACCATTCTAGCAACAGGCGAATCTACCTGAGCACAAAGATTTTTTGCTCCTTGAATATTACCGCTACTAACACTCGAACGAATATTGTTCATAAAACTTTGATCAATTTCTCCCGCTTTGCCTATTGAAAAATAACGCTCTACAAAAATAGAAACAGCAACTAAAGACAAAAATAAAAGGATAACCATTATTGCTATACCTAATATTCCACCGTCCGCAATAATCTCATATAATCGAGTAGTTTGAGTAACAGGTTCTTCTGTTTTTGGCGTTTGAAATAGAAAAAAGATGTTGGTTAATAATATTTTCATGAATAATATGAAATTTAGGTTGACTAAGGATTTTTTTACTTTAAAAAGATAAACAGTTCATTGTTTATTTCTTACACGAACAAAAATAATATAATATTTATCCATAACGGAAAATATTTTCGCTAATTATTCATATTTGAATATATTTTTCATTTCTAATTAACAATAGGTGTGTATTTTAGACATATTCCTTCTTATGTTATAACCTGTTTTAATGTTTAGGAATAGTATGAATGACGTGTGTTTTGGTTTTTTAATCCCAATTCGTAAAAAAGAAGTCTAATCTTCGTTTTTATTTTCAGGCTTAAGACATACTTTTAATTATTTTATCAATATCAACATGTTCGTTAACTAAATCTATTGCTTTCAACGCTTTCCAAGGGGTTCTTGTATTGATTTTTACTTCTAAACTTGAAATTTTGACTGCCGAACCATAGGTGTCTAAAGTGGTACTAATTAAGGGGATTTCGTATTTTTCTAAAATTTCTTTGCAATTACATTCATTCCAAATATCTTCTTCAAACCCGGGTTCTCCATGTACCAAAACACCAGAAAGGGGAGGAGTGTCTAAATTTTTCCTTTTCATCAAATCCATTGCAGCATTAACCGCTTTATCTAATCGTTGATGATTAACAACTAGTAGTAAATTTTTTAATGAATCGTATTCTTTTCTCGCTAACAAAGCTCCTGAAACTACATTTCTTACTTTATTGTCTAATTTTTCTCTTCCTAATATAAAAGTTCCATGAACAGCATGACGAATAGTTTCTAAAATAGGGTAAGAAAGTGTTTCATCGTATGGGATTAAACCTAAAAGTGGAATTCCCATTGTTTTAAGCTTTAAACCCACATATTTTTTTACTTTTTCAATTTTCGATTCTAAAACCTTATTGATAATGACCCCCAGAATAGGAACTTTCTTTTCACGGAACAACGCCAAGTGAGAATTTAGTTTGTCAATCGTATTCCCAATACCTCCTTCTACAATCATAATAACACCAGCATCAATCATGTCAGCCACATCAGCATTAGATAAATCAACAACACTACCAACGCCAGGGTGTCCAGTTCCCTCAAATACCAAATATTCATGTAAATTTTCTAATTGTTGGAGAGAGTCCATCAACCTTTCATTGTGTTTTGAGGAATCAGGATTTTCTAAATAAGCGGCTGTAGCACCTTTCCCTAATATGACGGGAGAGTGTAGCTTTTCTTGTAAATCAAAATCCAAAATAGTCGAAAACAATAAAGCGTCTTTGTCAACTTTCAAGTCACCTAAATCAACGAATTCTTGCCCTACTGGTTTGCAATAACCAACATTTAAGTTTCTTTTTTGAAGAGCAGCCATAATACCTAAAGTAGTGGTAGTTTTTCCTACATGTTGACTTGTTGCAGCAATATATATTTTTTTAGCCATTAGAGATTGTATTTTGAGTATTAACTATTTACCAATATTCTAATTTACACTTTTGAGGCTATATTTCTACTTTTTGGGATTAATTTTATTTTTAATATTATAGGAGATTGACTGTTTTCGAGCTGACTTTGGCTTAGTTATTGCTGTTTTTTGTTAGGAAACCGCACTGGTTTTTCTTCTAAACATATCTAAAAAGCAATCTTTTATATATTATTTTATTTTAACATTATTTTAAGTATCAATATTCATATTGCATCGTTATAACTTCAACTTTATAAATTAAAAAAGTATATTTTTTATGAAAAACAATTTGTTTAAATTTTTGGGTGTTTGTCTTTTAGGAGGCGTTGTAATGTTTCAATCATGTACAGAGGATGAAGGTACTGGCACAGGAACGGGTACTGGCTCTGGTGTAACTGGTCCGAGTTTGACTTTAGAAACTGCTGATGGCTTCATTACCTCTACAGGAACTGCTGGTCCTGGTGATACTATTTATGTCAAAGTTACCGCAGCTAAAGGAGATGATGATTTAAGAGATTTAGAGATTTTGGATAATAGCAATTCTCGTTTAGCTGTTGATCATATTCTTATTGATGGAGAGAAACCTTCTGCTAATGCTGTTTTGTTAACAGGGGATGATGTAGCAGGTTTTACGAAAGATGTAGGAATTATTGTAGGAGATGAATTCGGTAGTTTTGATTATACTTTCAAAGTTACAGCTACTGATAATGAATCAACAAGTAGTGAAACAGTAACTATTGAAGTTGAGAACCCAACTCCATTAACTGCGACTAGTTCTCTTGGTCAAACAAACAACATCGTAGGTGGTGGTTGGTTAGCTATTCCAGTTTCATTTGCTTCAGGTGCAGGCTTAAAAGAATTTGGTGTTAAGTACAATGATGTTGCCGTTGAAAATAACTATGTAAGTTTGTCTCCTAGTTATGAGGCGATTAGTGCTTTACCGTATGCATTAGACAGTGTTGTTTCTATGGATACTTCTATTTATTTGAAATTTCCTGATGCAGATTCTACAATCAATGGTGTAATTTATGTTGTTGATAATAATAATGATACGGTATTAATTGAAAGAACTTTTAATGTTTCTGTTTCTTCTGATTT
>CALAJP010000012.1 GCA_937922815.1 uncultured Saprospiraceae bacterium | reverse complement strand
TTAGGCATGATAATGTATTGATGTAGTTGGGTGTTAGGAAAATGCTGAGGGATTTCTAACCAACATTTTTGTGCTACCTTACCTGCTTCATTACATATCATTTTTCCGTTGGTGATGTTTCCGAATAGATGTAAACGGTTTTGGATACAGAGGGTTATAAAGTACAGCCCTGCTTGAGAATAATCATATCCTTTGAGCCTTATAGATTGGCGGTGATGTTTGTTGGAGTTGTATTTCATTTTTGTGTTTTCTGAGGAGTATATTATACCCAATATAGTTTTTCAAAATGATTGAAAGGTATGTTTAGTTCATCAATTTTGGAAAAATGAACCTAACCTGAGTAATAAAACAGTGGATAGCTTTAAATATTGATTATTTATGTTTTATACATTAAAACCTACATTTCAGTATTTTATATATCTTTCCCCTTGAAATTGTGCTGAAATTTTAATAAAATGGGAGACTAAATAAAATAATCCTGAAAAATTAGCGAAAATTCGCTATTTTTAAGAGAAGTTAATTTTTTCACCAATTATTTCACACACAATGACAGAAACAGTTTCCCAAATTAAAATGATAAGTGCCAAGAAAAGAAGAGTGCAACGTGTTGCCGTACTTGGTTCAGGAGTCATGGGTACAGGTATAGCTGCACAGATGGCAAATATCGGAAAAGAAGTATTACTCTTAGATATTTTGCCAAGAGACGAAAATGAGAAAAATCGCAATGCCATTGCGGATGCCTCATTAAAAAAGGCCATAAAAAGTAAACCTGCTCCATTTTATGACAATCGTTTTGCGAAACGAATAACGACAGGAAACTTTGATGACGATATGTCTAAGATTAAAGACGTGGATTGGATTATCGAAGTCGTGGTTGAAAGATTAGATATTAAAAAAAGTGTTTTTGAACAAGTCGAAAAATATCGAAAACCAGGAACCTTGATTACTTCCAATACTTCGGGGATTCCTATTCAGATGATGACCGAAGGGCGTTCTGATGATTTTAAAGCCCATTTTTGTGGGACACATTTTTTCAATCCACCACGGTACATGCGACTTTTCGAAGTCATTCCTTCTAGCCACACACATTCAGAAGTAGTTGACTTTTTTATGAGTTTTGGAGACAAAGAAGTAGGGAAACAGACCGTTTTGTGTAAAGATACACCTGCATTTATTGCGAATAGAGTAGGGGTTTATGCGATGGCAAAATGTTTTCAAGTGGCTACTGAATTACAATTGCCTATTACAATTGTCGATAAACTGACTGGTAAAGCAATAGGTCGTCCCAATACAGGAACGTTCCGATTAGCGGATTTAGTAGGATTAGATGTGGCAGTTAATGTATTGAATGGTATCAAAAATAATTGTCCAAACGATGAGCAAGCGGATAGTTTTGTAATTCCTGATTATTTGAATTTCTTAATTGAAAATAAATTTTTAGGAAATAAAACGAAGCAAGGTTTTTATAAAAAAACAAAAGAAAGAGACGCTAACGGTAGAACGATTATTCATGCCTTAGATTTAGAAAATAAGTCTTATGGAGTAGCTGAAAAAGTGAAACTAAAGAGTTTAGAAACGGCTAAACAAATTGAGGTTCTTTCGAAAAGGATAAAATCATTATTGAAAGCAGAAGACAAAGGAGGGCAGTTTCTAAGAAAAACATTCGCAGGGTTATTTTCTTATGCAGCTAACAGAATTCCCGAAATTGCGGACCATTTATATTCGATAGATGACGCTCTTCGTGCTGGTTTTGCATGGCAAGTAGGTCCATTTGAGTATTGGGACATGATAGGCTTGGAGGCTGGAATGGAGTTAATTACACAAGAAGGAGAATCTATTCCTGAGTGGATTCATGAAATGAAAAAAGCAGGAAAAACAGCCTTTTATCAGATAGAAAACGGTAAAAAGTGTTTTTATAATATCGCTAACCAATCCTACGAAGAAGTTCCTTCATTGGCACCTTATGTTATTTTAGATAATATTAGAGACCAAAAACCAGTTTTACAGAATCCTGAATTAACAGCCCATGATATTGGAGACGGAGTATTGTGTTTAGAATTTACTTCTAAGGCAAATACTATAGGAGAAGGCGTTTTGGCTGGAATTAACGAAGCTATTCAGTTGGCAGAGGACGAAGGTTGGAAAGGGATTGTCATTGGAAATAATGATGCGAATTTTTCTGTTGGAGCGAATTTGATGATGATAGCGATGTTGGCTTATGAACAAGATTTTGAGCAACTAAACATGGCTGTTAATTACTTCCAACAAACAACGATGAGATGCCGATACAGTAGTATTCCTGTGGTGATTGCAACCCAAGGATATGTTTTCGGTGGAGGATGTGAAACTTTGATGCATTGTGACGCTGCTGTTGTGGGAGCTGAATCTTATATCGGTTTGGTAGAAGCGGGAGTTGGTTTGATTCCTGGAGGTGGCGGAACTAAAGAGTTCGCATTGAGAGCTTCTGACGAATTTGTGAAAGGAGGCGTTCAGATTCCAACATTAATAGAACGATTCAAAACAATAGCGATGGCTTCTGTTGCTACTTCTGGTTACGAAGCATTTAATAAAGGCTA
>CALAJP010000011.1 GCA_937922815.1 uncultured Saprospiraceae bacterium | reverse complement strand
AGGGTAGGAATAATCCTCTTTCCATTATTAATTTGCTCTACTTTCTGTGTCGCTTCTTTGTCTAAATCAACATCCACAAAAGTATAATCAATATTATTATCTTTTAGAAACGATTTTGCTCTTCGGCAATCAGGACACCAGTCGGCTCCATATAGTATTATCTGGTTCATGATAAGATTTTATATTTTTATAATATGGGAATTTAAGTTCACTTCTAAAGCTACTTAATTTAATGCAATTTTGCTAATTTCATTATCATTTGACTACTATTCTTTTAAGTTATTTATTCCGTTTTTCTCGTACTTCCTAAGTCAAATAGTTGATTTGAGCATCGTTGGAATTAGTCAAAATATCGAGCACTTAAGTTTACCTTACAACGTATTATTGCGAAATAATCCATTTATAAACAGATTTTATATAATCATCAAGATCACTTTTCTTACAGGTTGAAGTTTCGTCTAATGCATTTAAGCTTAAAACAGAACCTTTCCAATGATCTGTCAATTCCCAATTCCATTTACCTGCTGGCATATTTTTGTATTCTATCTCTATTCCTTCTGGGTATGCCGACAGATAAAAATAAGGAGCACCTACCATGGTATCTTCCATCGCCAATCCAAAACCGACTCCCATATTTTTGTGGGCTTTGAAATATATACCCGTATCGAAATGATGTGGCCAGATTCGGACTTCTTCATGAGCATGGGCATGACCCAATAATAAATAGCAAGCCTCATTTGCTAATGAACGATATTTCTTCCAAGTTTCAATGTTTTTAGCATCTAATGCCAGAATAGGCTTGTCAGCAAAATCATAATTAGAAATTTCAAAATGTAAATCTGAGATAAACCCTTTGGGATTCAAACCTAGTTTGGGAAGGAGAGATTCAATTTCTGTTTCTACCTCACGCCTCTTTTTAGAAATACTAGAGACACTTTCCAATATATTAAGAGAATGGTCTATAAATTCAAAAGCTTGATTTTCTAGATTTAATGAAAGTAAAATATCTCTTTTTTCTGTGTGTATCCAACGCCCCGTTAACCTATTTGCTAATGAGTCAAAGAATAAATTAGTGTGGCTATCATCATTTTTAGGAGGCACAAAAGTACGATTAGCTTTAGCAATAACCTGACTTAGATGATGTAACTGTTGATCTGTTTTAGTGTATTCCTGCATAATTTATTCCTGTAAGGTTGTGAATGTTATAATCTAAAGTAGATAGATCGTTAAAATTAAAATTTTGGATATTATTATGGCCACATGCCCTAGCAACTACTTTCATCAATTCCGTACTAGCATGAAAAAAGTTATGTAGTTGCTTCGCAGATTGATCAATAATTATCCGCTGTCTTAAGCTATCTTTCTGAGTAGCTATTCCTACAGGACAATTATTAGAACTACATGCTCTCATTCCCAAACATCCAATTGCCTGTAAAGCAGCATTTGAAACTGCTATTGCATCAGCACCTAACATCATGGCTTTTGCATAATCCTCTGCTACCCGTAATCCTCCTGTAATGATTAACGAAACATCTGTAACGCCTACTTTATCCAAGTGTTTTCTCGCTCTGGCCAAAGCTGGTATTGTTGGGACATTGATATTATCTCTTAATATTGTTGGAGCAGAACCTGTTCCTCCACCTCTTCCATCAAGTATAATATAGTCCACACCAACTGCCAATGCAAAATCAATATCTGCTTCAATATGACTAGCTGCTAATTTGAATCCGATTGGAATTCCTTCTGTTTTTTTACGAACTTCATTTGCAAAATTCTTAAAATCTTCGACTGTTATTAAGTCTGGAAATGCAGCTGGAGAAATAGCAGCTTCACCCACTTTTAATCCTCGAACTTCAGCAATTTCTTCTGTAACTTTATTACCCGGTAAATGCCCTCCTGTACCTGTTTTAGCACCTTGACCTGCTTTAAAATGAAAAGCTTGTGCTTTTTGAACTTTATCCCAAGAGAATCCAAATTTGCCAGAAGCCAGTTCATAGAAATATCTAGAATTATTTTCTTGTTCTTCAGGAAGCATTCCACCTTCACCGCTACAAATTCCAGTTCCTGCCAATTCTGCCCCTTTTGATAATGCAATTTTTGCCTCTCTAGATAACGCTCCAAAACTCATATCTGAAACAAATACGGGTATTTCTAGTTCTAAAGGTTTTTTGGCTTTAGGACCAATAATAACTTTAGTTTTAACTTCTTCTTCGTCTAATAATGGTCTTGTTGCTAACTGAGCAGGTAAGAATTGAATGTCTTCCCATTTTGGTAAGGTATTTCTATCTACCCCCATAGAAGCGGAAGGCCCATGATGTCCATAATTTTTCAACCCGTTTCTTGAAAGCTCTTGGATATAACTTGTATATGGTTCTGTGGCTTCAGGGTGCGTGTCTGCATAATTGCCTAAGTATTGGTCACGATTAAAGGGTTGAGGGTGTTTCTGAAGAAAGCTATTCACCTCTTGCTCATCTATCCACACATAATCATCTCTAATTTCAGATTTAAATTTATGTAATGCCTCTTCGTTATTGTATTCCGATACCCCCGTGTCATAACGATAATCCCAACCATGTAATCCACAGATAAGATTATCTCCTTCAACATATCCATCTGACATTAATGCTCCACGATGAAGACACCTACCATAAAGGACAGAAACGTTATCATCGTAACGAAGTATTACTAAATCCAAACCATTGATGAGGTGGTGTTTGGGCTGTCTATCTTCTAGCTCGGAAAATCGTATTGATTTTTTCATTTTCGTATTATTTCGTGCTTTAATGTATTTTTTTACACAAAATAATCTTTTTCATCAATAAGTAATCAAATTATTAATGTTTTGAGTTTTGATAATCAATTATTTAAACTACAATGAGTCAAAATTTATGGCTACTCCATCGAACTGATAATTCAATGTTGTAAAATTATAAAAAGATAGAGTCTTCTTCAATAAATCAGAAAATCACTCAATTTTGCTACACATTATTGTTGTTGATTATTAGAGAGTACTTTCGTTTGAATTGAATTTTTGAAAATGAATATGAGCCTTAATTTTTTCAATTTCCGTTTCTTTTGATTTTTCATTACTCAGCATAGATAAAGTAGAAATCATTTCAATATTATTTGGGGCATGGCCTGTAATGGAAATAAAGTTATTTCGTATCGTTGTAAGACGTAGAGGAGTAGCGATATTAAGGAATTTTCCGACCGTTTTTATTCCTCTACTGAATAAAGTTTTTAGAATTGGGTTCAATTCAGTCAAAGCACATTGAATACCAATCTTTGACAAGACTTTTGGTGTATTTTCAAATGTTAGAGTATCTGAGTCTTTAAACTCGACTATTTCTTGGTTATGAATCAGTTCTTCATACAGTAAATTGAAGTGTTCATCAATAACTGAAACATCTCTACTCAATATTTGAAATCTCCGTTTCGCTGATAAATTAGGTCTGGTTTCGGGCTTGTAAGATAGTACATGTTCCAATTCGCACCAAAGCTCTTGAGCAAGTGTTCGAACTTGAATTTCAAATACTGGACGCTCGCTCAAAAGAACAGAACTTTCTTTCAGTCGAACCATATAATGAATGGATGTATAGCCACTATCTTTTTGTTTGTTTTCAATGTGAGATAGTCCTAACCTGTTGAGCTTCTCAGGTTCAAAATAAGCCTCTGGAGGAGTGGTGTCATCCAATTCAAAAAAATTTGAATTTCTCAATTCTCTATCAACTAACGACAATTGAGAAGAGAAATAAACTATAATTCTTATCCCAATGGTATCGTGCATCTTTTTGAGGCTATCGGAAGATAATTTATTTGGAAATATATGAGGTTTTCGGAAAATTTTTTCTACCACTTTGTCAGGCTGTTTAATCCGAGTCATTATTTGTCTAATTGGTGAAGGAGTAGCAATACTTTTACCTGTCATGTACTTATTCCAAAATTCAGACCTATCCATTTCCTTCAAAAAACCATTAACTTCATTGAGCGTTGGTATTAAAACCTTTGTTTTGTATTCACTATATTCCTTAAGAAAATTATTTAACTCGATTGATAATTCCATTTTATATCGTTTTCGCTTTGTTTTGGGTTGTTAATTTTTTTACGTTAGTCCTTTTGTATAAAAATGTAGCATATAGAAAGCTACAAGTTGCTAATTTAGCACAGAGTCGAATTATTTTATTAAATCTAAGTTATCAAAATTTGATAGTCTTTGCAAATCAACGCTAAGCTTTCGATCTAGGGCAGTAGGTCAAATGCTAGAGAATGAATTGCAAAAACTTTTTTTCCATTCCCAACTAATAGGTATTAAGATGAGTACTTGACGAAGAGTTAAGTAAAAGGGAATTCTTAATCTATAAGAATTCCATCATCGTCCATAATTTTATAGCAAATTTCAGGTTTAGTATTTTTATTGACAAATAAAATTAGATTCTCAAATACTTTATTACCTTTGTGCTTTTATCTAGAAAGACGGAGGGATTTGGCCCAATGAAGTCTTAGCAACCTAAACAAAACTCAGTTTAAAGGTGCTAAATCCAACCTAGTCTTTTTGATTAGGAAAGATACATTTTCAAAAGCCAATTCTTATATCCAATCTCATCTAGGCTTTATTTAATCATAGTGTTTTATACTTAAACCTTAACTTATGAAGAAGTTATTACTATTAATGACTTTGGTACTCGGTACTACCCTAGCTTATTCTCAATCCATTATTGAAGGAACTATTAATGATGAAAACAATACTCCCATTATCGGAGCAAATATTCTCATCAAAAATTCCGATAACGGAACAACTTCCGATATTGATGGATTTTTCAAAATCGAAACAGAAGTCAAATCGCCTACTTTAGTAATTTCCTACGTGGGATACGAAACGATTGAAATTATTGCTGACAAAAGCCCATTATCTATTTCTCTTAGCCCACAAGCTGAGTTTTTGGATGATGTAGTGATTGTAGGTTCTAGAAACCCTAACCGTTCTAATTTGCAGACTCCCGTTGCTGTTGATGTAATCAATCTGAAAGATATAGAAGCATTGAGTCCACAAACGACAATCAGTGATATGATTAATTATGTTGTGCCTTCTTTCAATTCTAACAGACAATCGGCTTCTGACGGAACAGAACATATTGATCCAGCCTCATTAAGAGGATTAGGCCCCGATCAAGTGTTGGTATTGGTAAACGGAAAGAGAAGACATACGACTTCATTAATCAATTATCAAAATACAGTTGGGAACGGTTCTGTCGGAACAGATTTGAGTAGTATTCCTACTTCGGCAGTAGAAAGAATAGAAGTATTAAGAGACGGTGCTGCTGCTCAATATGGTTCAGATGCTATTGCCGGTGTAATTAATATTGTATTGAAAAAATCGGAAGGTTTTACGGGTAGCCTAATGGCAGGTCAAACAAGCAGAAACGATGGCGAAACGGTAAATCTTAATTTGAATTATGGTGCAAAAATTGGAGAAGACGGTTATATCAACCTATCTGCTCAAATTGGTAATAGAAACAAAACGAATCGTTCTCAAAATCATGATTTAATAATTTATGATCAATCAGCAGAAGGAAACTTTTTTGCTTATGATTTTACAAATGATCCTGATGCGAGTAGAGCTATTGATGATAATTTAATTGCTGCTGCTGGATTGACAAGAGATGATTTTGACTTTCAAGTTGGTGATGCAAAAATTACAAACTACCAGTTATTTGGGAATTTGGGTTTTGATTTAAACGAAAACATCTCTGCTTATGCTTTTGGAGGTATCAGTGCTAGACAAGGAGATGGTTTTGGTTTCAGGAGATTACCAAGTGAAGGAGATAACGTTGTTTTGGGTATATACCCAAATGGATTTCAACCTACTTTAGCTTCTAATATCACGGACCCTTCATTTGCTGCTGGCCTTAAAGGGAATTTTAATAATTGGAACGTTGATTTGAGTAATACTTTTGGAGCGAATACTTTTGCTTACGAAGTTCAAAATACAAATAATGCATCTCTTGGGACTTCAAGCCCAACAACTTTTGACGCAGGAAGCCATTCCTTCCAACAAAACACCATTAATTTAGATGTATCTAAATTCCATGATCACATTTTGGCAGGATTCAATATCGCTTTTGGAGCAGAATACAGAGCGGAAAGATATAAGATTACTGCTGGCGAAAGAAATTCTTATATAGATGGAGGTTCGCAGTCTTTTCAAGGGTTTACACCCGAAAATTCCGTAAATGCTACTCGTAATAACATCGGTTTATATGCTGATTTCGAGTTAGACATTACTGAGTCTTTTTTAATTGGATTAGCAGGTAGGTTCGAAGATTATTCTGACTTTGGAAATACATTCAATTATAAATTAACGTCAAGGTACAAACCAAGTGAGGTTTTCTCACTTCGTGGAGCAATTAGTTCTGGGTATAGAGCACCTTCTTTACACCAACAAAATTTTTCTTATACTTCTTTGAATATTTCTGCTGACGGATCTCAATTAGCAACTGAAGGCATTTATGATACTGATGACCAAATTACAAAAGCATTTGGAATGCCTGCATTGAAAGAAGAAACTTCTCAAAACTATAGTTTAGGGTTTACATTAGGGAAAATTGCGGGTTTTACTTTGACCGTTGATGCATATATGATTGATATCGAAGATAGAGTAGTAATTACAAGTGCAATTTCAGGTTTTGACGCCTTTGGAGGTTTACAAAATCAATCAATTGTTGATTTATTAGCAGCAAATGATGTTTCTTCAGCTAGATTTTTCTCCAATGCTATTGATACGAGAACACAAGGGTTAGATTTCGTTTTAAGCTATAATAACAAAATCAACAAAACTAAATTAGGCGTTGATTTAGCTTTAAACCTTAACGAAACAACAATCGAAGGATATAATTTCCCATCTACTTTAGCTGGAATTAACAGAGATTTATTTTTTGGTTCAGACCAAGAAAGCTTAATCGAAACCAATATTCCTAAAACGAAAGCTACCGCAACTGTAAACCTTGGGTTTGACAAACTAAGCACTATGATTAGAGGAACTTACTTCGGTAAAGTTACTAGAGATGGATTTCCTTTTGGAGGCGTACAAGAACATGAAGGAAAAATGGTTATTGATTTAAGTTTATCTTATAAAATAACTGACAAAATTTCTTTCAGTGCAGGAGCAAATAATATTTTTGATGTTTTTCCTGACGAACAAATTTATGAAAATAGTTATTTTGGAGTTTTCAAATATGCACCTGTTCAGATGGGAACAACTGGGGCATTCTATTTCGGAAGACTAAACTTTAACTTCTAAAACAACAACTATTGAGTGCCAATTCTACAAAAATTAAAATAGGCTGGAAAACCGCAGCAGGTATCGTCATTGCAAACATGATTGGTACAGGTGTATTTACGAGTCTTGGCTTCCAAATTGCTGATATTCGTTCTACTTGGAGTATTATTTTACTTTGGGTTATAGGCGGAATTCTATCTCTAATTGGAGCCTTTAGTTTTGCAGAATTGGCAACTCATTTTAAGAAATCGGGAGGAGAATATATTTATCTTTCTCGTGTTTTTCATCCCTTTTTAGGGTATATTTCTGCATTTACTTCGCTTACGGTTGGCTTTCCTGCCCCCGTAGCATTAGCAGCGATTGCCATGGTAGATTATCTTTCTCCCTGGGGAATAGATTCGTTGTGGTTGGCAGCAACATGTATCGTTCTAATTAGTGTAATGCATTCTTTCAGTCTAAAACAAAGTAGTATTTTTCAAGATTATACGACTGCATTTAAACTCATTTTTGTTTTCGTTTTAATTGTCTTAGGATTTTGGTTTCCTCCCTTTGAAGGAAACGCACTCAACTATGATTTAAACTTAACTTCTGAAGAAATATTTCTTCCTGGTTTTGCTGTTTCATTGATTTATGTCACCTATGCCTATACAGGTTGGAATTCGGCTGCTTATATTATTGAAGAAATAAAAGAACCTAGAAAGAACG
>CALAJP010000010.1 GCA_937922815.1 uncultured Saprospiraceae bacterium | reverse complement strand
TTATTCTTGAAAAATAAGAACCTTCTCAAACATCCAATTGAATATGTAAAAGGCGTAGGGCCTAAAAAAGCAGAGGCTTTGCAAAAAGAGCTTCAGATATTTAATGTGGGTGATATTTTGATGGATTTTCCTTTTCGGTATGTTGATAAAAGTGAATTTTATACAATTTCTCAAGCAAAAAATGTAGGTGAAAACGAGTCGGTGCAATTGGTTGGGATTCTCCAGAATTTACAAATTATGGGAGAAGGGAGACGGAAAAGGCTTTCGGCTACTCTAAGAGATGATACAGGAAGGTTACAATTAGTTTGGTTCAAAGGAGTAACTTGGTTGTATGATAAGTTGCAAGAAGGAGCGAGATATGTTGCTTACGGGAAATTGAATGATTTTAATGGCAATAAAAATATGCCTCATCCTGAATTAGAGATTTACAAACCAACGAATCGACCTACTTTAGATGCTGTTTATCATAGTACGGATGGATTGACAAAAAAAGGCTTAGATTCTAAAGGAAGGAGAAATATTATTAGAAATATTTTACCTCATATTCAAGCAACGGACATTCCTGAAAATATTCCTCAACATTTATTAACTCAGTATAAATTACCTAGTCGTTACGATGCGATTGTTCAAATTCATCAGCCAAATGATAAAAATGCATTAAAATCAGCTATCAATAGACTGAAATATGAAGAATTATTTATGATTCAGATGAAATTGATTTTATCCAAAATTAACAGAAAAAATCAGTTAAAAGGCTATTGTTTTGAAAAGGTAGGAGAGAAGTTTTTGCAATTTTTTAACCATGAGTTAGGTTTTGAGTTGACAGGAGCACAAAAACGAGTGATAAAAGAAATTCGTCAAGAAGTAAATGCAGGTTCACACATGAATCGTTTGGTTCAAGGAGACGTTGGAAGTGGAAAAACGATTGTCGCTTTTATGGTTATGTTATTAGCTATTGATAACGGTTTTCAAGCTGCTTTGATGGCACCAACTGAAGTCTTAGCATACCAACATTATAAATCATTATCTGAAACGGGGAAGAACTTAGATATTTCCATCGAATTTCTTTCGGGTTCTGTAAAAGGTAAGAAAAGAGCAGCCATTTTAGAACGTTTAGCCGCTGGTGAAATTGATATTTTGATAGGCACACATGCATTAGTCGAACCGCCAGTGATTTTTAAGAACTTGGGCTTAGGAATTATTGATGAACAACATCGTTTTGGGGTGAAACAAAGAGCTGCCTTGTGGAAGAAAAATAAACCTTTACCTCCCCATATTTTAGTGATGACTGCTACGCCAATTCCTCGTACTCTTGCAATGACGGTTTATGGCGATTTAGATATTTCGTTGATAGATGAACTACCACCAGGAAGGCGAGAAATTCAAACTTTACATAAATACGAATCGCATCGATTGACGGTTTTCAAAATGATTGCTGATGAAATAGCGAAAGGAAGACAAGCTTATATTGTCTATCCTTTAATAGAAGAAAATGAAGAATTAGAACTAACCTCTTTATACGAGGGGATGATTGCTATTGAACGTTCGTTTCCTAAACCCAAATTTCAAATTTCGATGGTGCATGGACGTATGAAACCTGACGATAAGGAATATGAGATGCAACGGTTCAAAAATGGTGAAACACAAATCATGGTTGCTACGACTGTTATTGAGGTGGGGGTTAATGTTCCAAATGCTACCTTGATGGTTATAGAACACACCGAAAGGTTTGGGTTGTCTCAGTTACATCAATTGCGTGGACGTGTTGGTAGAGGAGGAGAACAATCTTACTGTGTTTTAATGTCTGGGCATAAATTAACTAAAGAGGGTCGTAAACGAATAGAGACGATGGTGAGAACTACCAATGGTTTCGAAATTGCCGATGTCGATTTACAACTTCGTGGACCTGGCAATATAGAAGGTACGCAACAGTCTGGCGTTTTGAAGTTTAATATTGCAAATTTGAAAGAAGATAGCAGAATATTAGCAGTTGCTAGACGGGATGCAGACGACATTCTAAAAAATGACCCAGCATTAAATGATTCTAAATTTCAAGCTTTAAAAGAATTTCTTTCTACCGATGCAGCTAGCCGAAATTGGTGGAGCAGAGTGAGTTAAGATTTTGTACTGAATAAATGACTGAATGATAAGTAATTAAGGGTAAGCTTTTATTCTAAAATTAAGGATTTGTTTTATATTTGTTTTATTTGTTAGGTTACAAACCTGTATTATTACTTATTTAAGCTTATTCTTTTCGCAAAAGTAGGCTATAAAATGCTACTTGAATGTAACTAACATGTTATTTTTTTCGTTATTTCATCATATATGAAATAGAATACTACATGAATCAAGATTTTCAATATACCACACTTAATATTTTTTTTTTAGAACAAGATCCTAAACAGATTACGTCTGTTAAGAAAATTAGTGATTTGCAACATGAAACACTTCGTTTTTCTTTTAAGGATAGTTTTGAACGATTGGGAGCTGAAGTGACTGCATTAAATATACCCCCAGATATTATTATATTAGGAGCTGGGCTGTCATTTTCGGATGCTGTAACGGTATTGACTCAGATTAAAAATGATGAAAATATAAAATTAATTCCTGTAATAATGCTTACTTATGAGGATAATCCAAGTGTAAAAAGAGCTGTTCATAAAATAGGTGCTTCTAGGGTTTTAAAAATCAATGATGATATTGACTTCTTGCAAGAAATGTTTAGGAATATGAAAGCCTTCTGGAAAGACATCGCTATTTTACCCCCTATTTTATAAAACACACCAAATAAGAATACATAACATGGCAAGGAACCAAATAAAAATACTAGTAGTTGAAGACAATAAGGCTGATTTTCGATATATTGAAATCTATCTAAGTGACCGTGGTCGATATGATTTAATTCACGTTGAAAGCCTTTATGATGCCGTTGAAACAGCTAATAATACAGAAATTGGTTTCGTTCTTTTAGATCTTACTTTACCCGATTGTTCTGGGTTTAAAACACTCACAAACTTTACCGAAAGAGTTAACAAGGAATACCCCATTATTATCATGACTGGATTAAACAATGAGATAGTTGGTACTCAGTCTATAAAAAGTGGTGCTCAAGATTATTTAATCAAAGGTCAATTTGACCAAAAAACATTGGTTCGGTCTATTCGATATTCGGCACAACGTTTTAAAGAAAAGCAAGATTTAAAACAAAGTCTTAATGTTTTTAAACAAAATCAGCGTAGGTATCTTGAAGCTCAACAAATGGCTAATTTCGGTTCATTCGAACTCGATATAGTTAGCAATTCGATGACATGGACGGACGAGGTGTTTAGAATATTACATTTGACACCCCAACTTTTCGAACCTACATTAAAAGAATATTTGAATTATGTTCATTTTGAAGATAAAAATAGGGTAGAAGAAGCTTTTGATGAAGTCTTAAAAACAGGGAAATCCATCGTTTTTGAACATAAAATTATTGTTGATGGACGTACCGTTAAATATTTGATCGTCAAATTAGCCGCTAATATAGATAAAGAAACTTCCAAAATTGTTGTTTTTGGAGTCGTTCAAGATATAACGGAGCGTAAAGTCAATCAAAAACTGACCGTAGAGAAAAACATCAGTGAAGAAAATAATAAAAATCGTGAGGAGATGATGAAGACCGTAGGGTTTCATTTACGTACTCCAATGGCTTCAATCGTCAATTTATTATACCTTTTGGAGCAAGAACCTTCCTCTTCCATCCAAAAAGAATATGTTGATGGCTTAAAAACTTCGGTGTATGATTTGTCTTTGATGGTAAACAATATATTGAATTATGCGGTAATTATTTCCGATGATATTCAGTTAGAAGAAGAAGAGGTTGATTTGCCTGATTTTATTAATTCGATGAGTCGATTAATTCAAATCAAAATATTCAATTCTAATATTAAGGGAAATATTGATGTGCAAGAGAACCTTCCGGTGAGAAGTATTGCCGATATTCGCAAGGTCGCACAAGCGTTATTGAATGTAGTAGAAATGTTGTTGGTAAAACCAAGCCCAACTTCTGAATTGAAAATTACTGTATTATCTACGCCTGTAAATGAAACTAACCATACTTTCGAATTGAACTTTAAAGTAGTGATGGCGGGTTTTGGGTTTTCGGATAACGAAATGCAAAACATTCATAACAGTGAAAAAGTGCTTCAAGAAAACCAAAACGTACCTGCCTATGTACGTAATGTGGGTATTTCAAAAATGTTAACCAAAGCATTGAGTGGAGATATTAATTTTAAGAACAAAGCAAACCATAAATTCGAATGCAGTTTAACTTTCCCTATCAAAGCAAAACAAGTTGTACCGCAACGTGGGGGCATTTTACCAGCCAAAGACATTAAAGTACTATTGGTAGAAGACCATTTCTTGAATCAATTAGGTACCAAACGTATTCTTCAAAAATGGTCAGAAAATGTTACGGTGGATATTGCTGAAAATGGAGAAGTAGGTTTAGAAAAATTTAGAGAATATAATTACGATTTAATTCTGATGGATTTACAAATGCCTATTATGAATGGTTTTGATTGTACGCAACATATCCGTAAAATATCAGAAGTACCTATTATCGCACTGACAGCTTCGGCTTCGAAACATGAACAAGATAAATGTGTAGAAATAGGAATGAATAACTACATTAGCAAACCGTTCAAGCCTGAAACGCTTTATGATGCTATTATGGAAGTAATTACGGTAGGTACCGTTACGGATGGTTCTGCAAGATAATTGAAAGGCGGAGAACTCTACGCTGTAATTTAATTTTTTAATTGCACCAAAATCAATGCTAAAACGAATACTGTGAACCAGTACCTTTCAAGCTACCTTGTATTTTCTACATTTTATAACCAAGTGACTTTTAACGGAAGTCGAATTAAAAGCTGTTTAATTTACTTAAACTTATCTCAGAAATTCAATTTTAGAAAATAAAACTATATTTCTTAATGTTCGTAATAACTGATGAATATAGATGTGTTTTTATCATAATTATAGGTAAAAGGTATAGTTGTTGAGTTAAGAAAATAGAGCGTTAGTCAGATACAGTATTTTTATAGTAAACAGTATACCTTCATAGAGTAATTGTGGTAATTATATATTATAAAACACATAAAAAAACAAGCTATAAAGTAATCTTTGGTGCTAAAGAAAAGATTTAAAAGGTAGTAATATGAACCAAGAAAAACCTAAAAAGCGAAGCCCTTTTAGCAGGAAAACAGAAAGAACAGCAGGCAAAAAGAAAATTGCACTATGGGTAGTGGTATTGCTAATTATAGGGATAGTATCTTGTACTGATAAACCGAAGGAATCGTATGCGTATTTGTTAGTGGTGACAGATATGGATGTGAGTATAAATATAAATGGGGAACAAAATTACAGTGTATTGATGTCGTCAGGGATAACAAAGTTACCAATAGATGCAGGGGATAATTTTGTGGAAATAAACCCGTTGGACGGAGGGACAGATGGTTATATGGAAGAGATGTTGATAGAGAAGAGAGGAAATTACAAGTTGAAGATAAAACTTGGGGCAAAAAGGTTAGCATTGAAAAAGGAGCGCTTGGATAGAGAAAGGTGGGGTGACTTAGGCCCGATAATAGGGAGATTAGAAAGTAATATGATATATGTAGAGGGGGGGAGTTTTATGATGGGTTGCACCCCAGAAGAGATTGGTTGTAGTGGCGATGAGCACCCCCGTCATGAAATTACCTTGAGTAGCTATTATATAAGTAAATACGAGGTGACGAAAAAGGAGTTCGGGGAGTTTGTGAGGCAAACAGATTATAAGACAGATGCAGAGAAAGAGGGGTGGAGTTATGTATGGAATGGAAGTGAATGGAATAAAGAGACGGGAGTAAATTGGCGTCATAATGTGAGTGGACGTGGGAATCAAGGAGATGACCATCCCGTAATTCGTGTGAGTTGGAACGATGCTGTAGCGTATAGCGAATGGTTGTCTAAGAAGACAGGCAAATCGTATAGATTGCCAACAGAGGCGGAGTGGGAATATGCGTCAAGAGGAGGAAACCAAAGTAGGGGATATTTATATAGTGGTAGTAACAAGATAGACTTAGTGGCTTGGTACGACGGTAATAGTGGAGGAAAAACCCATGCAATAGGAGAGAAGAGAGCCAACGAGTTAGGATTGTACGATATGACTGGTAATGTATGGGAGTGGTGTAGTGACTGGTATGGTAAGGATTATTATAATGTTAGTAAAGGAAAAAGTAATCCAATAGGACCTACTAGCGGTACAGACCGTGTTCGTCGTGGCGGTAGTTGGTATCATGCCCCAAAGATTTGTCGAGTAGCTTTTCGTAGTAGATTTACTCCATCTTTCCGTTTTATCAACGTAGGATTCCGCGTAGTTTCCAATTGATAATAAAAAATTATTAATCCGTTAGAAGATGAAGTAAATACTAATTATTTTCCCATATTCTCCTCTATCGAACTTCTCGTATTTATATTCGCTTTCATTTCGTGGAGTAGTTTAACATAATAGACTATCTACATATCTAATAATTAGTAAATTGTATATTGTGCGACGATTTTATTTTATTTACATTGCAGAGCGTACGGATTTGATGCATCAGTTTTTAATTTAATTTTATGAAACAAATTTTAATGTACTTATTACTTTTAGTACTAAGTTTTTCTTGCGTAGGTGGTGGTGATCCTACACCTGGGTCTAATAGTGCAACGTCAACTGAAATTCATATATAAACAATTATGCTGGACTTTGTTCGCTCTTTAATGAACAATCAAATAGACAGGTAAAAGTTGATATAACTATTGATAGATATTTAGGTGGTGGAGAAATTGATGCTGGGTGGGAAAGTAAAGGCTTTTTTAGAAATGTTGATATGGACGATTTGGACAATGTTGAGTTTGATATGGAAGTACCTGAAAGCGGCAGCTATGCCATAACTGTATTGGTTTCTGGTCTAGATTGTTTTGATTGTTGTAGTGGGGATTCATGTTCAGGAAGTAAAGGAAGACCAGTATGGAGAGGTATGTCACCTATTTTTAATACATCTGCATCACCTGGCATAATACTAATTAGTCCAGATCAGACTAGATGTGATTAGATAATATAATAACTTTTAAAATATAAACAAAATGAATTTTTTTATGAATAAATTGAACATTTTATGCATTGTTCTATTTTTATCTTCGTGTGTAGATGAAGCAATAAATGAAGTTCAAAATGTAATTGAACAACCAGCAGATAATAATATTTCTGTATCAATGATTAGCTTGGATGGAAAAGAAGGTAGTGGAGGTGTCTCTATATATGGTGAGTTTAAAGGAGAGTCTAGTGCATTATCAAAAATTAATGAATTTAATATTAATGGTTACAATATTCCATTCAATGAGAAATCTTATATAACTACTTTCTCTGAAAATGGAAATGAAGATTTTGAAGATATTTGGGGAACTTTTAAAACTGGAAGTATATATATAGATGCAGAAGGTGATGGGGTATCATTACAAAAATATAATTTATATAATCCGACTCCAATAGTATTAAAACAAGAGCAAGATTTATATCAAACGTCAAGAACAGAAGGTATTGAACTTTCATGGAACGCAGCAGTTGATAAACCGAGCTTAGCAAAAGGTAAATCTGATGGAAAAATTGGAATTGCTGTTATCTATAGGGGGATTAAAGGTGGTGCAAAAGCTACTGAAAGTATAACCTATAGTACATATACAGATGATGATGGCCATTTTTCCTTAAACGGAGACATATTTAACGAATTTCCCCCTAACAGTGTTTATGACCTCACTGTTGCAAGGGGAAGTAATGATATTGTTTTTCATAAAAATGGCTCTAAAACAAGTGTGATTCTAAATAGCATCGATTCTCACAGAGGTGTTTTGATAGATTAATAATTATGAGGTAGGGAGCTAAAATATACTCCCTACCCCATATTCTCCTCTATCGAACTTCTCGTATTTATATTCGCTTTCATTTCGTGGAGTAGTTGGTATAGGCCAAAATACGTTCTATTGAAATAGATAAAGTGTTTAGAACCACGAGCAGAAACTTTTTTCATTTCTTTATTCTTTGAAAATTGTTCTCCTGTTTCGAATAGTTTTTTGAAATATTCATCATCATCAAAGTTAAAACTAGTGGCATAAAGAGGGAGTGAAATCATTGAATACATCGTATTAAAAATTTCTAATACCATTTCCTTTTCTCTCGTATTGTCATCAGGATGAAGCAATTCTAATTCCAACAAAATACCTTCCATTTTAGATGGGTTTTCTAAAAAGTCGGGCTGCAATAATTTGATATACGAAGTATAAAAATCCAATGGCAAAGACTTCACACACCCAAAATCAATAACTGCAATTTCATTTTCATTTGTGATGATAAAATTACCAGGATGCGGGTCAGCGTGCATTTTATGGAGCGTATGTATTTGAAATTGGTAAAAATTCCAAAGCGTCTGCCCTAGGCGGTTTCTATCTTCTTGGGATGGATTTGTTTTCAGCCATTCGGTCAACGAGACACCTTCCATCCAGTCCATTGTGATAATTCGAGGAGCAGAAAGTTCAGGGTAATATTTAGGAAATTTTAGCCTTTCGATATGCTGGCAAGCCTCCGATAGTTCGATAGATTGTTTTACCTCCAAAATATAATCAGTTTCTTCCAATAGCTTTGCTTCCACTTCTACCATATAAGGTTCAATCTGATGCGATTCTAAACCTAACAATTGCGTTGCCAATGGTTTTACAATTTTCAAATCAGATTGCAAACTATCCGCTACTCCAGGGTATTGTACTTTTACCGCATATGTTTTATTGTCTATCGTTCCTTTATGAACTTGTCCGATAGAAGCCGCATTGGTTGCTTGTTTAGTAAAGGTATCAAATATATCTTCTGGGTATTTTTTGAGATATTTTTTAAAAGTTTTCATCACCAAAGGGTAAGAAAGAGGCACCACATTATTTTGAGCTTTTGAAAACTCATTGGTATATGCTTTAGGTAAAATATCAACCCCCATACTCAACATCTGTGCAACTTTCAAAGGCCCACCTTTCAAGTTGTTCAACGTTTCGTAAACATCTTTTGCATTATCCTCATCCAATTCTTTGCGAGCATTTTCGCCATCAACAAGGCTTTTGGCGTAGTATTTTAGATAATTACTGCCAATTTTTGCACCCGTACCTATTAATTTCCCAGCTCTACCCAGTTTTGAAGTAGATATTTTATTTTGATTTTTTGCCATTTTGTGTTTTTTTAGTGCTGTCAGCTTTCGGCTGTCAGTTATCAGCGGTCTGCTGAAAGCTGTTAGCTGCTCGCCGACAACTGCCCACTACTTCTACTTCGAAAATTGAAATCTTGAAAACATAAATTTTCCAAAATCGAACAAATTATTAAAAACAGAAGGATCTGAAAATTGGAAAAATACCTGCGTCGATTTTTCTATAAAAGCATCCGTATCTTCTTTTTCAGCAGATTTATCCTTTGTCCAAAAGGCAAGCATTCCCAATCCATGTTTTATTAATGCAGATTTATAACTGGGAGCTTCTATTTTTTTCAATAAATCTATTTTCCAATGCACTTCATCAGCCCAATCAACAGGTAAGTGGTTTAATTTTTTACTGATTTGGTGCCAAAAAGAAAGGTTTTTCTTGTGTTCTCGAACAAAATCAATGAGAAAAATATTGTCTTCTTCAAAAAGACTGCTCAACACATACATAAAAGTTAGGTGTTTATCTTTCAGTTCAAAAGATTGAAAATCTTCTCCTTGTCCTATTTTTTCTTGAGCATTTACAAAATAAGAAATTACAATATTGGACTGCAACTCTTTGATGTTTTCGTAATGTTTACGAACCTCAATAAAACTCCATTCGTTTTCGTCAGCTATGGTTTTGATAGATTCGGGAAATGTTCCAGTATTCAAATAACTGTTTTTATAGGCAGTGATAATGTCTGCTTTCTGAATGGTTTTCTTTTTACGAGGCATAGTGTTAACCTTTTGGTTCAAAAAAATAGGGAAAATTATCGTTGTGATAATCTTCCCTATTAAAACCAATTTTTTGGAAATATGTTGAGTGAATGAGCCAAAAAATTATAATTGGCTATACGGAATTTTAAAAGTATCCCCTTCGTTTAGGTTACCCGATTCGAGACCTTTTTTGAACCAACGCATCCTTTGTTTAGACGTTCCATGTGTAAAAGAATCGGGTACTACGTAACCACGTGCTTGTTTTTGGAGTCTATCGTCACCAATAGCGTGAGCTGCATTCATAGCTTCTTCTATATCGCCACTTTCTAAAATATTTTTCATTTTATGAGCATGATGAGCCCAAACTCCAGCCAAGAAATCAGCTTGTAATTCGAGCCGAACTGACAATTTATTTTGTTCGGTTTCGGGAATACGCCCTCTTTGACTTTGTACTTGTCCCGAAATGCCTAAGATATTCTGAATATGATGCCCTACTTCATGTGCTACCACATACGCCATGGCAAAATCTCCACCAGCTCCTAAACGATTTGACAATTCATTATAAAAACTTAAATCAATATAAATTTTATCATCACCAGGACAATAGAACGGGCCCGTTGCAGAACTTGCAGCTCCACAAGCTGAACGAACTTGACCTTCAAATAAAACTAAAACAGGTTTTTTATAATTTCTTCCTAATTGTTCTGGAAATAATTTAGTCCATACATCCTCATTATCGGCTAGAACTACCTTTACAAAAGCAGCTAATTCATCGCTTTGTTCATTACTAATGGGTGCTGTAGTCGTAGGTGCCGAAACTGGGCCTTGATTCTGAATAACGGCTAAAGGGTCTCCTCCTAAAAAGTAAACTAAAGCAGCTAAAACAATAGTGCCAATTCCTATTTTTCCGCCTCTGCCTCTTCTAGAGCCACCACTGTTTCCTCCACCTCTACGGTCTTCGACGTTAGTACTTTGTCTTCTTCCTTTCCAACGCATAATTTATTATTTTATAGTTTGGGGTAATTAA
>CALAJP010000009.1 GCA_937922815.1 uncultured Saprospiraceae bacterium | reverse complement strand
ATCCAAGGTGCCATTTTAGGTAGTTCATTAATTATCCGCTCTCCCAATTGAGATTTCAAATCCACTACATCATCCCTATCAATTGTAACATTTATTTTTTCCTCACTAAAAATAAAAACCCCCATTTTATCTAGTCCATAGTATCTAAAATACCCACTTAACACTTCAAACATTAAACGTTGATGTTCCCAACCATAAATTTCACAAACTTTTTTAAGAGATAGCCTCCAGTCATCTTTCTTAACCCAATGAAAACAAAACCCTAAGTCTTTTTCCAATAGCGGTAAATCTAGGTTTATAAAATTATCTGGTTCATTTTGGTATAAGACTAAATACCAAAATGCTTTAGCTGCAACAGGCGAAGAATGAGCAATGGCCCTTAATTGATCGAACGTTGAAAAAGGAATTTCATACGTTTTACAAATATTAAAACAATTGATTATTTCTTGCCACATTGGGTTTGAATAGCCTTCTTCAGCCAATTGGTTGTGATAACCTTTCAAACGATCTTCTTTAGATACAAATTCATCATTCTTCTCATTCGAAACAAACCTAGGCATTACTTGGCTACCACCTTCGTTCTTAGAAACGATTATAAAAGAACCTTTACTAGGCAGTAGGTATTTATCATTCTCTTTCTTTAATATTATGCGACCTGTTTTATTTGAAATATTATTGACAGGAATAGCCACCAATTCAAGTGAAGTGGAAGAATCCGTTAAGGTAATATAATCATCGTTTTGATTTTCAGTATCTATAATTTTATTAAAACCATAAATTCTATACCTTGTCTTTCTATTTCCGTTAATTAAATCAAGTCGAATACAGTTTTCATGATTCATTGCATCTGCTAAATAAAAGAGCCTTTCTAAATCATCTTTAAAATCAATTAATGGAACACAATGCGTTTTTATCTGTTTTTCAATCGTTACAAAATTCTTTATTTTATTAAATATTTTAACCGAAATTCCTGTACCTGTAGGGCATAATATCCTAATACCAGAAAGGTTGGTAATAGAAATATGATCATTTTCTAAAATAATGTTACCGTCATTTCCAATTAACAGAGTCCCTAAAAAGGGATAGTCAAACTCAAAAAATAATCTTTTTTGTTTATCAAGTCTTATTGATGCTTTTACTGATTTAGGAATAGTAGAAGTTCCCTCATTGAGTTTTAAGACAAATGTAGATTCACATACCTCCACATCAATAAAATCATTCTCATTAATTTCGCATTGTAATTTTGCGAGGTTATTTAATTCAATTTCTGAAGTAGGAATTTCACGTTTCAAGTATTTTATATCAAAACCTCCAATATTATAAAAAGAGTCATAAGCAATTAGGTCACCTTTTTGAATTTTGAGATGATAACAACCTTCACTTAATCTATCCATAGAACTGATTTCAGCCCATTCATTGTGAGAATTATACTTTTTGTAAAACAGATTAAATCGTTTATTGGACACATCATATCCTTTTTCATCATAAACACGAACAACAGGAGTACCTCTTACCACTGTCATGTTGGGTTTGATCATCCACTTCGGTTTATTACTTTCAATGAGCCACTCAAAGGACTTTACTCCAGTATAAAAAGTTTTTTTATCATCATCCGTAGACAAATTAAGTTCGCCTTCAAAGACTGACCAGTTTAATTGTTTGTTATTAATGGTCTGTATTTCAAAATCCAATCCTCCTGATTCATCTTTCCAATTCAATGGTGACAATATTGCTGCTTTCTTATTTGGGATACGGTTCCCTTTAATAAACCTCCATTTAGATTCTTCATATTCACACCATAATGTGGGTTCATCTAAGTCAGGGTAATCCATTAGAAAATTTTGTAACTCAACTTTTTCTTCATCAATAATAATATAAAACAAGGGGATTCCGTCTTGTATCACCAAATTTTCTTGAGAAGTGGTAAACCAATCTGTTTTATATTTACCATTACCTTTCCTTCTAAAAATACAGATTAGTTCATCGTCCATAAACAATTTATAATTCTGTTTTTCAGCATTATCTCTTTCTAATAGAATTCTAAGTTCTTCTTGCTCATACTCTTCTTTCAAACCTAACCTTAATGCGATTTTTTGTTTTTTAGCATCAAAAATCCAATAATTTTTAGGCTTGGTAGGTTTGTTCTTTTTAGTTGTTTTATCTTTTTTTGTTAGAGGAACAATTCCTTTCAATTCGTTTTTGGAAGATAGATTTTTATATTTATCATCACCACTTTGAATACTTTGAGTAATCGCCAAACAACTTGCGTAAACAGCTTCATTTCGACTAGCTTCGGGTAAAATACTCGTTATATCAGAGCGTAAGACTAGTTCTTCAACCGTTTCTAATTCTTCGTCCAACACAAATTGAAGAAAGTCCTTGTATTTACCCTCATTAGCTTTAATAACGTTAATGGGTAGCCCTCCTTGCAGCAAAAGAGACCTAAACTTTAAAGTATTTTGTTTTTTTATCCATTGAAAATTTAAATTTTCATATCCTTGACAAGCTAATTCGAAAAACTCCTTATAGTCAATGGAACTTTCATTTTCAGAAAAGAGCGAATTGAAAACATCTATTTTAGTAGGAGCACCTCCCTCATAAATATTCATCCACCAATATGCAAAGTATAAAACCGCATCTTCAGGGCTTATTACAGAGAGATTTTTTAAATAACTTTTTAAGTTTTTCTCATTAATGTTATACTCCCATAATTGAGATTTAGGATTATGTTTTTCAATATTATTGGCTTCTAATAAAGTAGAAAAATAACTCATCTTTTTTTTAATTATAAAATTAGAATAATGGTATGCAACCTATTTGCACAGGTGGTCAGTTCGTATAAAAACTCATCATTTCTGCCACTTGTTTTTTCATTTCATCTCTTACATGTGTGGGTTCTAGCACTTGGACATCTTTACCAAAAGACAGGATTTTTTGGTATAATTCTCTATTAGGTATAACCGTTATGATGATAGTTAAACCATCAAGGTCGTCTTTACACCTTTTTTGAGTAGCCCCATGCAATGGTTTTGTTAATACATATTTGATTCTATTTGGAGAAAACCGTAATTTGATTTTTATAGGTAAGGAATTTTCATTGGGTTTGGATACTCCAATCATATCATCAAAATAATCGCCCCAGTTGATTTCACAAGGCGTAATATCATGCATGGTCTCAGTAAAACTAATGATTCTGTCTAGTGCAAGAATCGTTATTCCACTATAGTTGTCTGTCTTTTCATAGCCAAACAGAAACCACCTATCATTATATTGTTTGAGATGATATGGGTGGATGGTTCGTTGATAAGAATTGTTTCCATTAAAAGTTTGATAATCGACAAGCAGAACTTTTTTTCTCAGCAGTTGATTGTAAAATTTGCCCACTAAAGCATGTCCTTTATAATCTCTATTCATTTGATAACTAATCAAGCTATCATAATCTTCATGTACTAATTCAAATACATTTGTGATTCGGGGAAAAAGCTCATCCAACCATTCGAAATCACTTCTAGATCTATACCTTGATAATATGGCTAGCGTTTCGCTTAGTTGTTCTTTGTCTGATATGTTTAATAGGTGTGTCCCGAGTGAATAAGAAGGTTTACGGTACCTAAAGGCTTTCTTCTTACCAACAAACAATTTGTCTTCGAATACGGTCGATTCTTCTTCGTTTAGTAAGTTAAACCTCTCTTCTATTAGGTTTTTTATATAATCGATATCATTCTGTATGGTTCTTCGAGAAATGTCACAGTCTAGTTTTTCTTTAATCCTAACTTGTAAAGAATCTAAGGTATAAAGATTAGACCTTTGAGAGAAGCAATCATCTAGGATAGTAATCCTCCTTTGAAAATTTTTCGTTTTTGGCATTTGGTGATTTGATATAGTATATACTTAATTCTTGCTAGTTGCAATGTAATATACATAAAATCGAATATCATACCAAAATCAAAAAAGCCATCTGCTCAATGAGAACAGATGGCTTTAGTAGTATATTGTGTGACCCCGAAAGGATTCGAACCTTTGACCTACTGATTAGAAGTCAGTTGCTCTATCCAGCTGAGCTACGGAGCCTAAAAATTGCTTTGTTTGAAAAGCGATGCAAATATACTATTTGCTTTTGAAACAACCAAATTTTTAGAAATTAATTTACATTAATTTTTTTGCTTCTTTTTTCAAGTCAGCTGCTTTCAAGCTTTTGAACCTTGACCCCGCACTAGTAATAACTGCCTGTACAGAAGCATCAGTAGCCGAAATTAGGTCTTGTAAAGTTACGATATTCGCAGCTTTGAAAAATTTCTCTAATTTAGGTCCAATTCCATTTACTAACTGAACATTTTGAGCTTTGTTAGTTGGAGTTGTTGTTTTTTTAGTTGTTGCTTTAGTCGTAGCTTTTTTGGTTGGAGCTGCTTTAGCTTCTTTTTTTGCGACTGGTGCTTTAGCTTTAACCTCTTTTTTTGTTGCCGCCGTTACAGTTTCAAAAACTTCTAAGTCAACAACAGAGTTTTCCATACCTGCAAACTCACACCAAACGTATTGGTCAGCTTGGTAATCATTTTCCCAAACTTGGTTGTCTGCTAAATATCTAAATTGATATTTTTTACCAGGTACTAATTCCGTTTTTGCTACCAATTGATCTTTCACTTTTTTCATTACAAGACCATTGTCCACATTCCACTCATTAAAATCACCTAGAACTTTAACCGTTTGAGCGTCGCTAAATGCTGCAACTGGCATCGCAAAAGATACTTCAATTGCAGATTTTTTCTTTGATTGTTTTTTTAAAATTGCCATTTTTATATTATTCTATAATTGAGTTAAAAACATTAAATAATGAGACAATGGAATCACATTATTTTAAATACTTTGCAAATATATGTAATATATACATGCCATGTATGTAAAAGTAAACCTTAACGCAATGAGAATCAATAGTAATAGAATAGCAAAAGAGTTAATTTCCAAAACAAAATTTGGTAATTACTTAAACTAGAATACGAGTTTCTGTCATTTTATTGTTTACAAAATTTTTTTCTCTATGAACGATAAGTTTAAAAAATTTATGTATTTCAAATTTTGTTTAAAAAAACAAAAGAATTAACATCTTTTAACAGAAAATAAACATTAGATATGCGATTTTAGCCCCTCGTAGCGTACATTTCGTCTATATAAAGACGGTGTCTTTTTGAAAATTTATTACGCTAATCGTTTATACTTTTGCACCTACCGACAGTTCTACTAATTTATCATAAACAGCATCCATATTTTGAATAGGTTTGATAATTAACATCAAATATTTGGGCGTTTGTTTAATAGAAGCTCCTAACTTTTCACTATTCATCGCTATAAACTGGATAAAGTCTTTAAAGTATTTAGTGTCATAAAATGGAGATTGTGCATTTTCAACAAAAATTAAACGTAAGGATTGATTTTTATACAATAGTCGTTCAAACCCCATTTTTCTACACAGCCAACGCATCCGCAAACCCAAGTATAGTTGCTGAACACAGACAGGTGTAGAACCAAACCTATCTTCCAAGTTAGTTGCAAATTCGTTCAATTTTTCTTCATCATCAATCAAATCCAACTGAGTGTACAAACGAAGTCTTTCTTGAACATTTGAAACATATTCGCTAGGTATCAGCATTTCGACATCGGTATCTATTTCGACACTACGAACATAGTTTTTGTCTTTTTTCTTTTCATGGGCAAATAAATCCTTAAAGTCTGAATCTTTTAGTTCTTGGATGGCTTCTTCCAATATTTTTTGATAAGCATCATAACCAATGTCTGAAATAAAACCACTTTGCTCTCCACCCAATAAATTCCCTGCTCCTCGAATATCCAAATCTCGCATTGCCACATCAAAACCTGAACCTAAATCTGAAAATTCTTCGATTGTCAATAATCTTTTTCTAGACTCGGCAGTAATTGAAGACAAGGGCGGACAAAATAAATAACAAAATGCTTTCTGATTAGAACGCCCTACCCTTCCTCTTAATTGATGTAAGTCACTCAATCCAAATTGGTGTGCGTTATTAATAATTATCGTGTTAGCATTTGGAATATCTAACCCCGTTTCAATGATATTGGTAGAAACCAAAACATCATATTTTTTATCAATAAAATCAACTAATGATTTTTCTAACTGAGCCACATCCATCTGACCATGAGCCATTCTAATTTCTAAGTCGGGGCAAATTCGTTTAATCAAAGTAGTAACATCAGGAATAGATTTTACTCGATTGTGTACAAAAAACACTTGTCCTCCCCTATTCGTTTCATAATAAATAGCATCACGAATTAGCTTCTCATGAAAAATTCTAATTTCGGTATGAATCGGCTGTCGATTAGGTGGGGCAGTTCTTAAAATAGACATATCTCTAGCTGCCATCAACGAAAATTGTAATGTTCGAGGAATCGGTGTTGCCGTTAATATTAAGGTATCTACATTTGTTTTTAAAGAACGTAACTTTTCTTTGGCTGCCACACCAAATTTTTGTTCTTCATCTATCACCAATAATCCTAAATCTTTGAATCCAACATTTTTGTTGAGCAGTCCATGTGTACCAATAACCAAGTCAATTTTTCCTTCTTTTAACGATTCGAAAATTTCTCGTTTTTGTTTAGCAGACTTAAAACGATTGATAAAATCAACTTTGACCCCGAAATGTGCCAACCTTTCGTTAAATGTTTTATAATGTTGCAATGCCAGAATAGTTGTAGGAACTAAAACGGCTACTTGTTTGCCACCAACAATTGCCTTGAATGCTGCCCGAATAGCGATTTCAGTTTTTCCAAACCCAACATCTCCACAAACCAGCCTATCCATAGGATTAGGGCTTTGCATATCGGTTTTAACATCAATAGTTGCCTGTACTTGGTCGGGCGTATCTTCATATAAAAAAGAGGCTTCTAATTCGTTTTGAAGATAGCCATCTTCTGGAAAAGCGAAACCTTGAGCGGCTTTTCTTTTTGCATAAAGTTTTATCAAATCTTTAGCAATATCCTTTACTTTCTTCTTTGTTCTGTTTTTTACAGTTTGCCAAGCATCAGAACCTAATTTGCTCAACTTAGGTGCTGTTCCCTCTTTGCCTGCGTATTTTGTAATTTTATGAAGGGCATTGATACTTACATAAAGAATATCGTTATTTTTATAAATAATCCGTACCGATTCTTGATGCTGACCATTAACTTCTATTTTTTCTAAACCGCTATATCTGCCTACGCCATGGTCAATATGCGTTACAAAATCTCCACTTTCAAGCCCTTTAAGCATTTTAAGGCTCATGGCTTGGTCTTTCGAATATCCTTTTCTTAATTTATATTGATAGAAACGATTAAAAACTTGATGATCAGTATAACAAGCAATTTTCAAATCGTAATCAATAAAACCTTCGTGAATACCATGAATAATGGGTTCGAAAGCAACATTTGCATTCAAGTCATTAAAAATATTCTGAAATCGTTCAACCTGTCTAGGGTTTTCAGTAAATAGAAACGGTTGAATATTTTCGGTTTTCAGTTTCTCCAAATCTTCAATTAATAATTTAAAGTTCTTATTAAAAGAAGGTTGAGGTTTTGCCTCAAAAGATACAGTTTTTCCTGTCCCAAATTGGCTATACGTATTGGGTCTCCAAAATATTTTTTTAAGATTTAATAAATCATCCATTATTTCGTCGGGACGAATAAACGAACGATCATCAAAAAACATTCTTAATTCGTCTTGGTCTTCTATGCTCCTAAACTGGTCACTATACGTTTGTACCTTATCAAAACATTCCATCAATTTGTCCGTTACGAATTGCAAATCATGCATCCAAACCATAGAGTCTTCACCCAAGATTTGAAAAATAGATGTTTTATGTTCTTTTCTAAATTGAGTGTTTAGATTGGGTATAATATTTAGACTTTCAACTTTTCTTTTTGATAATTGGGTCAATGGGTCAAAAACTCGAATACTTTCTACTTCATCATCAAACAATTCGATACGATAGGGTAATTCATTTCCGAAAGAAAAAATATCAACAATTCCTCCCCTAATCGAAAATTGCCCTGGCTGATAAACGTATTCTTCTCTCTTGAAGCCATATTCTACCAATATGTCGATAGTAGTTGATACGTCTAGAGATTCATCTTTACGTACTTTTATCGTTGTTTCTTCTAAATACTGTGGAGCCACTACCTGTTCGAATAATGCTTCTGGGTAAGTAACAATAATGTGGTATTTGGCTGTATTGGATAGCTTGTTGACTGATTCGGTACGTTGAAGTACATTGGTTTTATTCAGTTCCTCGTATAGTTGTGGTCTTTTGAAAGAGTCTGGCAGAAATAGAATTTCATGCCCTGGCAAAATTGTAGTTAATGTATTCATTAAATAGGCAGCACTTTCCTTTTCTTCCATTACCACCAACTGATTTTTTTTGGAATGAAGTGCCAATCCCGCTACCAAAAAAGCATATTGTGCTCCTTTTACTCCCACCAACTGAGTAACTTCTTTCGTAGTGTCAGGAATTAAACGATGAACTCTTGCATCGGATTTATATAGTTCTACGATTTTCTTGAGATTGGTTTCTGACATATTTGCAATACATTTTTAGAATGTATTGCAAATATAATGGAATTAAAGGTTAGTATTTTTGATAAAAGGTGGAATCTATACTTCTGTTTTAATTATGTCTTAGGTTTAAATATTCCTATATTCCATTCAATATTTAAATTTAATGACCAATTTAGCTTATTCCTCCCTTAACTTTCTTATTATGAAAAATATAGTATTAATAATTTGCTTGATGTCTTATTTCTCTGGAATGACCTGCACAACGGTTTTAATTGGTAGTGAATGTACGTTGGATGGGTCAACTATTATGGGACATAACGAAGATATGGGCTATAATGCGGTGGGTAAAATATGGCATACCGATGCTAAAAATTACGGTAAAACACAAAATATTAATATACCTCATATTTCTTATCAATTAAAAGAAACCTTTGCTTATTGGGCTTCTGGAAACGCAGAAGCTGGGGTTGGTTTAGGGAAGCCTAAAACAAATTCTTCTTACGATAACGTATTGGTTGGTATCAATGAATATGGATTGGCAATGGCTTGTAATTGGATGCAATCCAAAGAAGGGGCGAAAAAAGAAGAAGGCATTAATCGATATGCCTTAAGGCAATTAACCTTAGAAACAACAAAAACCGCAAAAGAAGCAGTGATATTTATCGGTAACATGATTGAAAAATATGGGCAATCTGACTGGGGCGGATTAACCTATTGTCTTGCAGATAAAAACGAAGCTTGGATTATAGAGACTACTGCTAGTCAATGGGTAGCCAGAAAAATTTTAAAAAATGAAATCCTCACTGTAGCCAATCAGTTTACTATTGCTGAAAAATTTGATTTACATTCTAAGAACTTGTTTCAAGTTGCTATTAAGAAAGGTTGGTATGACGGAAATAGTCCATTTAATTTTCGAAAAGTATATGGAAATACTCCATTTATGGATACTCATTATGACCAAAGAAGATCGAATCGAGTAGGTGAATTACTATCTCATAAAAAAGGTATCATCACTGTTCATGACGTAATGGAGGTACTAAGAGACCGATACGAAGATACGCTTGATTTTAGTCTCCCTATTCTAAAAGAATGTTGGAGAGAATTATGTATTGAAGAAAATATTCGTAGGCCCATATCAACTAACATTACTCAGTCTTCAAGCATCGCACATTTAAGAAATGATACCGATCATTATTTAGCTGCAGTAATGTGGTATTCTTGTGCAACTCCAAATTTCAATGGCTATTTCCCAATTTATGCTAAAAGTAAACGCATTCCTGAAATATACTCAACGGATGGCATAAATAATGAAAATGCATGGCAAATATCCAAAAAACTGCAAATAATTGGAGACCGAGAATACTACAAAAATAGCGTCCTTGCAAGAAATTATTGGAATGCTACCGAGAATGAAATTCGTTCAAAGATGGCATTACTCGAAACTCATATAAACTCAACAAAGGAGTACGAATTGTTAGATACATTTACCTATTCAACGGCTTGGGATTTACTAAAAAAACAAGCCATTTTATTAAAAGCATTAAACCCCAATTAATAGACATTATTACAAATGAATTTATATGGATTAAAAATGTTCTTTTTACCTCACTCTTCGTCAAGTACTCACCTTAATACCTATGGGTATTAGATTCCGTGCTTTCCTTGATTGAAATAAAAATTTCTATTTTTTTTCACATACAATCCAATTCGTAATAACGTCTAATATCATCGACAGACTTTACATTCTTCTTTTGTTCTGTCTTCTCCTGTAAGTTTGCCATTTTCATCTATATCGTAATTACAGCAATCCATGAAACCTTGTTTGAGTAATTCACGTCCTCGTTGGATGCGAGATTTGGCAGCAGAGAGCGAAATTCCTAACTTTTTGGCTACCTCTTTTTGTTTCTTACCTTCAATTTCACTCATCAAAAGTGGAGTTTTATATAAATCAGGAAGTTTGTGAATAAGCGGTAACAAGCAGTCTTTTGCAGAATGTGTATAACTTTGATTAGATTCGTTATCAATAGAAAGAGAAATTTCTTTTTTGTTTTTTCGATAATAATCAATCACCAGGTTATGTGCTATCTGCATGATGTAAGGCTTAATTTTGTCTTGATTATTGATATCCTTGAGCTTCAAATGTAATTTAAGAAAGGCTTCTTGCTGCAAATCTTTAGTCAATGCATCTTCTTTGACTTTAGATTTAATAAAAGCAAAAACATCTGATGCATATAATTTCCAAATTTCTTCTGTATTCATACCCCTATAAATAAAACCACAGCGAAAATGTTCCACTGTGGTTCAATATTATTTTTTTAATTTTTTTCTAGCAATTGCAGTTGCTACACGAACAACTTTCGCAAGTACATCCCTTACAGTTTCCATTTTTGCAGCTTTCGCATTGGCATTCACATGTGTTGTTTTTCATCTTTTATAACTTTATAATTAATTAAATTTACCTATAAGACGATAACACAACAAAAAAGACGCAAAGATTTATAAAAAAAGAGAATTAAAAAGTGATATACTTTCTAATTCTCTTTTGGTAATTTTTCAGATAGAAGCTAACTAAACTATCTATCCCATATTATCATAAAACTCATTGTCCATTTGCCTCTTCGGTAAATACCACAATTCTTTATAATTTTAATCCGATTCATATGGACTATCGAATAAATCTGTCTTAATAGAATTTGACCCGAACCATGGACGGAGATACATTACAGAGTCTGTCTCAGCAACAATCATGTAAATTTCATCCATAACAGGGTGAATAAATTGAGATTTATTACACTCGAAGGCCTCCTTGCCTGCGTTGAGGTGTTCATTTCTATATGGGATTCGGTACGTAAGAAATTCATTGGTTGTTGGGTGCATATTTTCTTTGAACCACACTCCTTCTACAGTTTTAAGGTTTACGAGTGAATCTAAAACAGATTGGGTCAAGCCATAGTAGAGTAAATTAGAATGCTTTAGTTTTCCTTTTTGAAATACCTCGGTTACAATATTGCTAACCATTCTGTGATCAGGGTGTCCATACCCTCCCTCTGCTCCCCAAGTAACAATCACGTCGGGCTTTAAGAGTTGAAAAACACTATCTATTTTATCATCAAGAGAAAATATATTATCCCAGCTGTTTAACTCTCCATCTGGATATTCTAACAAAATTGGTGGGTTAATACCCAAGGTTTGAGCGGTACAAAGAACCTCTTGAGCTCTAACTTTGGCTAGAGAGTCTCCTGCTGGAATATGAGCATGGCTTTTCACTCCCTTTTCTCCTTTGGTGACAACCATTAAATATACCTGATGCCCTTCTTCAGCATATTTGGCTAAAATTGGTGAAATAAATAGTTCGTCATCCGCATGTGCTACCACAGCAAGGAGTGTTTTTTTATTTTTCGAAATATCTTTTTCCTTTTCAACATTAGCACATGCCGAAATCAGAGCTAATATCCCGATAAAAGCTACAAATACTTGAGTTTTCATTTCTATTAAAATTTTCATTATTCCAGTTTTCAATTTAATGGATTATTAGACACAATGGTTACTATAAGAGTTTTAGCCAATTAACATGTAACTACTTTTCTGGCAACAATATACTCAATTAAAAACAATAGCAGTCTGAATTAAAATTCAGACTGCTATTATCTATACATATCTTTGTTGACGGTAGTTACTCTTCTGTTCTACATTCAAAATTATGATCAACCGTAACATCAGGTCGTGTTCTGTATCCCAACTACATTTAAAATAGAGCTTCAACTCATTTTTTACATCTGTAATAAATAATAGCTTGTTGGTAAAGGTTCCTTTTTTAAACCCATCTGAATATTTTCTTTTGCCAGAATAGTTTAGTTGTTTAAAGGTTTCGATATTGATTAATATTTCCCTTGATATAAAAATTCAACCAATGAAGTTGAACTACAACTACTTTTCCAAATAGGCTGTATTGGAGTGATTGAGGTAATGGGTTTGATTGGAGTAATTTCTTGAATGCTTTTAATAGGTTCAATTTGGGTAATCATATTTACAGCTCCTTCTCTCGCTCCAACTATATATCCATCTTCATCATAGATGATCCCATCTTCATACCAACCTAAAAATTCTCCATTAAATCCAAAAACACATAAATCACTACCCTCTCTCTCCAAAAAGGCTGTCGGCTTACCATTCCAAAGGAAAATTGTTGCATCTTCATCATAATCAATATATGCTTTTGCAGCTCCTTCTCTATCAAATATTGTTATTTGTTGACAAAACGATGGTGAGATGAATGCCATTAAAAGAATTCCAATTAAAAATAAATTTTTCATTTGCTATTTATTTTATTTTTTAGTTGGTGGAAGCTAACGAGAGTTTCTGCAATAACTCCCTAAAATTTCTAAATATAGTTAATTAAAGTTAAGCTCTCTAAGCCACTTTATCGAGAACTAACGTTGAGATTAATTTTTCGCAATTTATTCTTAAAACTCTAAAATCAACTAAAAATGGGTCTATTTTTCTTTTTGGCTTAAACAAAAGGTTCTCTAGCTTCTTTTTAGCTCTTTTATCTCTAAAATGGACATAAGTCTCCTTAGATTATAACGCAAGCCATCCTTATAACCATAAATGTATAGTTTCAACAAATCGGAAGGTGCATAAGGAGGGCGACCTTCTTGAGCTGGAGTGGCATGAAAACCTAATTTTTCAAGTGGAAGCATGTCAACAAACAAGCCAACAAATCTTACTAAAGAGTCCTGTTTTACAAAATTATCTATACTCAACATTTGTAATTGATGACGATCAAAACCTTGAAGAAAACCTATAATTATAAACCTTTAAATGATCTTATTAATTCACGAATTTCCGTCTGATGCATAAAGAGTATCAAAGTATATTCTATCTACTTGATTTGAGTTTTTGTGCAGTCTGACGGAGGGAACTGGGCTAAACGCAGTAGGGACGCATAGCCCATATTGCCGTTTTAGCCTTTGTTCCATGCTTTTTTTTATTCAAGTTCTTTTCTAACGATTTCCCATAAATCAATATCAGTTATCCACTTTTTTAATTTTCTTTTATCACTATCAAAATCATGTAACATTGAATTTGGGTTAAGATTTTTTGCTTTTAGATAATACATTAATGCCTTATCCTTATTTGACTCCATCATAAAACAATGACCTAAATTAATAAAAGGATGAAAGTCATCATGATCTAAAATAATCTTTTGTAAGATATTTTTGGAAAGAGAAAATTCTCCACTCTCTAATGCCATCCAAGCAGTATCCTTAGAATAGTTAAGTGCTCGTTCATCAAAGTTTGAGATAGGGAATTGCAACAACTTATCAATTCCTTCAATTAACTCCTCTTTGTTCCCAAATTGCACCAACTCATAGCAAAGCAACGCAGCATATTTAGGTGTCTTAAATTTGTCAAAGGCTTTTTTGGCGACTTTTATTGCTAAGTCATACTCTTCATTTCTTTCACAAAGTATAATAAAATTAATCCATCCATGTTCCTCAGGATTATCCAATGTGAATGTAAATTCCATCGACTTTCTACATGCTTCAAAATTATTAAATTGTATGAATTTTTCATTGGTGACTGCCCAAACTATATCCAAAATTTTCATTTCTGACAGATACAATGATATTTCTTGAAAATTTTTGAGAAGAACATTATAATCTTCATCTTCTTTTATTTCTTCTGAAAGCCATCCCTTTGTTATCGGCAAAGGAATTGAATTTGTATTATGTAACACCAAGACATCTTCAATGTGAGAGACTTGAACATCTATACAGTTGGCTTTTGCCTTGTCAGAAATATTTTTGATTATTGTTTTCATTTGATTATCCCCATTTAATTGTGCAACCTTCTGAAAAGGCTTGTGTTATTGCATCTAATATTTTTATGTATATATAATTAAAATGTTCAAAAGAAATTTCTCCTTGTCCAAATTTGCCCCGCTCAATTATTCCGAAATTTTCATATGGAGAGTAATATAAAAACCTCTTCTTATTGTCTTCCATGCCAATATATAAATGCAGGCTTTCAAGTGAGCGGATTGTAAATGATTTGGATTGAAATACAATAATTGGATTTTGAAGTTCTATCTTAGAAAAAACATTCCAATTTGTTCCTTTTTGTTCATACGGAATTGATAAGGCAATTCTATTTTGACTATTAGACTCTTTAACAAAAGAAGATTTTTCCATAACTAAATTAAATCCATCTTCATTAACTACCTCATATAGGTCTTTTCTTATTTGAGTAAATTCAAATCCTTTTGACAATAAAAATTTCTTATCGCTGCGTTTTTCAAAAGTCAATTCATTTCCCTGGACTTTTTCCTTACCAATTGCTTTAAATTCTTTAAGAAATCCTTTCAATTCATCAAACGGAATTTCTCCGTCGTTTGACATTGGAAAGAATTTATAAACAATAGGAAATTGATTTGGCAGTCTCTTATGAATATTCCTAAGAGCATCTGTCAATTCAAAGAATTTAAATTGATTTCCTATAGTCCCATTATGGACTTCTTTTCCGTCTCGAATTAAGGTATATTCTAACATATACAGATAACAATTATTATTTAAAAATTAGTTTTATTTTGTTTCTTTAATTACATAGAACGGTAAGTATAACAAGCGTAGCATCCCGTTAGGGTGCTATGATTTTATATACATTGTTATTGCCGGTGTTTTCTTTTTTTGTTATACATCAATTATTTTCCTTCCATTTTCATCTATAACTATTTTTTCGTTTTCAAATGTCATCACCAAAGCAAATCCGTTATAAAATGGTTCAATTGTCAAGTAACGATTTTTATAAACTTCGTTTCCTTGTTTGTCTATATGAAACCAACCGCCATTGTCTTTCGCTGCAGCAAAATTTTTATGGAAAACACCCAAATCAAGAAACGACTTGTCGTTGATTAACCTTCCATTCTTGTCAATGTGTCTGTAAAAACCATCTTGTGATTTTACACAAGCAATTCCGTCTTTGTAGTCTCCTGCGTAAACGTAATTCTGTTTATAGATGCTATTTCCGTTTAGGTCAATATGAAAATAGTGGTTGTCTGCGTTGCGAACAGTGCAAATGTTTTCTTGATAGTTTCCTGTCCATAAGTATGAACCAGAATACATCTTGTCGCCGATTTCATTGATGTGAAACCAACAGTTATTGTCAATAACAGAAGCACGATTGCAGTAGAAACCAAATGTCCGTAAGTAACGATTTGAGTATAGTTCGTTTCCGTTGGAGTCAATGTGGTAAGCACCTGAATTGTCTTTTACCGGTGCAAGTCCTGGAGAATGAAATTTCAATACTTCAATAAATATTATTCCGAAAATTGGTTTTCCGTCAATGATAAAATGTGTGTTGTCATCTGAAACTTGTATGTCTTTCCAATTCATTTTTTGAACATCAAAATGGTTTGTAATTCATTTAATTTGGTTTCGCTATGAAATTGGAAACCTGCATTTTCACAAAGCGAGATGTATTGAGTTGATGTTCTTTCGTAGCTTTCACACATTGCAGTCATATTGAGCGAAAGCAGTGATAAATCTATCTTTATTTTATCTGAACAGTTTTCAATTACATATAAAGTTGCGTTATTTGGCAATGCTTCAAAGCAATTTTTTAAAATGAGGTATGCTTTTTTGTCATTCCAATCGTGTAATATTCTTGATAAAATAATGGCTTGAGATTGATTAGGGATTTTCTCAAAAAAACTTCCGCCTATTTTCTTGATACTTGGAATTGTAGCTTTATCAATTACTTTGGGTAAGTCAAACAAGACACATTCAACGTTTGAATATTTTGCTTTTATGTTTTCTAAAATTGCACCATAACTACCGCCAACATCCATTACAGATTTGTGTATGCTGAAATCAATTATATCTGGTAAGAATTTGTAATCATCTTTTGCATATTGATACATTGCTTTGTGGTAGGCGTGAAGTTTTTCGGGATTATCGTTTAGAAAATCAAAAAACGGCTTATTGTAAATTTTTTCAAACGAACTTTTTCCAGTCTTTATTGAAAAACCCAAATTCTGCCAAGCGGTTAAATGTTCTCCACTCCAATTCAAACAAGCATATTTTAAACTTTCTGGATTATCCTCGGTGAGAAATTCAGAAAAGGAGTTAATTTTGTACAAATCAGATTTTTTTTCTAAAAAATCAGCATTATGCAAAGCGTCAAGAAGTAGTAATAAATTATTTTCATTTAAAGATAATTCCGTTGCTAATTGCTTTGCTGTTTTTGCTTTTTGTAAATGGTCAAACAAATTTATTTTACAAGCTGTACTAACAGCCATATACTTCCAATGTTCAGTAAAGAATGATTTAAGTTTATCTCTCATAAATTTTTCCATTTATAAACTTTAGTCCTGTCATATAGCTTACCCAATTATCTTTAGTATATATTGTTTTATTTATACTAAAATGATAAAGTGCAATTAAAATATCATGAGTGATAAAAATTGTTGTTCCTTTATCAATAGTATTTTTATTAATAAAATGCGATACTTTACTATTTAACTCATTGATATTTGAGATTCCAGGAATTTCTATACCTTGTATAAATCGTTTATAGATTCCATCAACACTATATTGAAGAAAAGAATTTCCTGCATTTTTTTCATCTATTATATGTAATCCAGGTGCCCCCAATGCATTAGTTTTAATTATTTCTATGGAGTTTCCATAACCTTTTTGAATAAATTGGGCTGTTTGAACACAACGCTCTATAGGACTTGTAAAAATTTTATTTACTTTTCTATTTACCAATTTTTCACCAAATAGTTGGGCTTTTCTTTTTCCTTTATCATTTAATAAAATTTCATTTCCAAAAGAACCTTTCGGAATTTCATTTCTATCTGCGTGACGAAGCAAAAGCGATATTTTATCATTTAGATTCATACTTTGGTTTACGCATGTTACAGGTTTCACACAAATTATGCTGTTTATAGTTGTTTACAAGATTTTTATAAACTTGACTATTTAACACTTCTTCAATACTCGTATTTTCAATATTTCCAAAATCACCAAGAGTTTTACGTTGTTCATCAGGAGCACAACAAGGTGAAATTTTGCCAGTCGCTGAAACCCAAAGTTCCTTTTCTAAAAAAGGACATTCGTAACTGTCGGGAATTTCTTTATTTTCGTTTTTATGTAATGGAATAATATTTTCCAAAATCACTTTTTCGCCATTTGGCTTTCGAAATTTTTCTTGTACTTCCTTTACTTGTTTTACATACTCATTCCATTGAAAAATACTTTCAGACGTAGCTTTCATTGACAAATGTTTTATTTCGTCAAAGTGTGCCCAAAGCTGATGCCCTTTCACTCTATCAACGCCAAGTTGTGCGGCCAATTTAACGATGTCCGCTAATTCGTGCATATTGTTTTGCATAAACGTAAGTTGAAAAGTTACACGGCAGTAATAACCGGTATTTGCATAGTGTTCATCACGAATACGAATAAACTCTTTCACGTTTGTAACTGCTTCTTCAAAGTTTATTTTCAGCATTACTTTTTGAGAAGTTTCGGAAGTTGCACCGTTCCAACTTATTTTTACGTCCGTTGTAATTGGAACAATTAATTTCGCCCATTCGATAACGGTTTTCTCTGTTGTTCTCGGAAATGTTCCGTTAGTTGTTAAATTCATTTTGATGTTGTATTTGTAACACAACTCAATGAAGTGGGCAAAATGCTTGTAGATTAGCGGTTCGCCCATTGTAGAGGGGATCATTTCCGTAACACCGATTTTTTCTGCTTGTATAAAAATGGGTTCTAACCATTCTTTCGGCATTCTTCGATGTTTACCGTTTAGTTTTTCTTTGATGTAAGTTGAAAAAGGACTGTGTTCTTCGCACATGGTACAACTCAAATTACAATCTTCAGGATTAGTGTCAAGTGTAACACGCCAAAGTTTGTAAATGAATTTGTTGTAAATATTTTCTAATTCTTTACAATGGTCCTGAATATTTGGAACACTTCCATCAGCCGAATACAAATAACCCTTTTCGCCTAATCTTTTCATTTTGTCAGGATTTGAAATAGCAAATTTCATTTGCTCTGCCAATGAATTTGCGTTACGATGCTCAAACAAAATTCCGTTTACATTGTGCTGAACATATTCTTTCATTCCACCAAAATCGGATGTAATTACAGGAACTTTGCTCGATTGTGCTTCGTGAATTACAAGAGGCGAATTTTCCCCCCAAATACTCGGAACCACAATGCAGTCAACATTTGAAAAAACATCATTCGCCAAATTATGGTTGATATATTCACCTGCAAACTCAATCTTGTTTTTTGAATTTTCGGCTAATGATTTCAAAGCATTTGTACTTTGTCCGTTTGCTCTACCAAATATTTTAAGCGTTGCAGGTTCTTCAATTTGCTTAAATGCTTCAATTAGAATGTTTACGCCTTTTGCTGGGATATGAGTTCCTATATAACCAAAAGTGTAATTCGTTTTCTCTTTCGATTTTTCAGTTTGGATAAGATATTCAGTAGGAAACCCATAATCTAAGTATATGATTTTATTTTTAGGAACACCAAAGTCATTGATAAATCTATCACGCAAATAGTTTGAAGGGGCGATAAATAAATCAACTTTATTGATGATTGCTTTAGTTTCAATCATTCGTTGATGTGTCCAACTACTCCAATTTTCAATTTCGGTGGTTTCGTTTTCTTCTCGTCCGCTGAAATACACTTTGTAGCAATCAGTCGCACACTTTTTGTCATCTTGTTTTTCACAAAGTTGAAAGTTATTTTCGTTTCCAATACTTCTTGTCAAAAATTGTCCACGTGGACACATTAACCAAAAGTCGTGAAGCGTGTAAACAATGGGAATTTTGAGTTTATTCAGTTCGTCAATCAAACCTATTGAAAGGTGATTAAGGTGTCCGATGTGTGCAATGTCGGGATTTATTTTTTTCACTAACTCCGCAAAGTTATCGTCCATTTGTTTGTGACGATAACCGTCCTTGCCCTGCGAATTGTTTACAAAGTAAAGCGTTAAGTTGTCGTTTATTTTCTGTTCACGAATACTGAAACAAGCTGAATACGGATTTTCTTCTCGTGTAAAAACAGAAACTTTGTGATGTTTTGAAAGTTCGTTACAGATGGATTGGCTGTAAACTTCTGAACCAGCATTGTAATTTGGCGGGTAGCCGTGTATAACTTTTAAAATATGCATTTTACTTGAATTAGAATTTAAAAAAGCAAGCGGGCTTCGCCCGTTTGCAGAATGCACAGCTACCTCTTACCTTTTTGGTTCGGATTAAGCTGTTTCCCACGATTCCCTTGATTTTTGTCATAGGTCGTGTTGCTGCCCTTAGTGCCTTTGTTGGCATTTTTGATGTCAGCCTGATGATTAGATTTCTTTATCATAATCACAACAGTTTATTGTTACGCCTACTCTTTAATTGCTTTTCGGCATCCGCACCGTAAGTTTTGAATGGACTTCAGAATAACCATTTTATTTTTTTGTACTTGTTTTTGTTTTTTCACATTGGCTACAACGTTTCGGCTATGGTTAGTACGGGATTAAAGATAACTAAATTTTCGTATTAGCACTTAGCCAACTCTTTTTTATTTTGATTTATTTTTTTCTCTATAAAGCCAAATCAAAAGATTTGGCGGACTTCATAAATATACCCAAACTTAGGGTTAAGCACCAAAACCCGTA
>CALAJP010000008.1 GCA_937922815.1 uncultured Saprospiraceae bacterium | reverse complement strand
GGATTAAACCCGAGGATTATTCTAATGCTGATACTCTTTTTTATGCCGTAAATAGAATTTGTGCCAATATTGGAAATACCCTATCCTTGAAGTTCTCAAAACCCTCACTTTAGATATGATTATTTTTGATAGACTACTTATGGCTAAATTATATATATTTTTTTTCATGATTTTTGTTTTTTTAATTATCAGGTACAAATACTAACATTTGATCGAAATAAATATCTTCTAGACCTGAGTCTACTTGAACTGTAATAACTAATGTATAAGCCGTTACATTGTCTAAGAAACCAGTCGATGCTAAATTCCATAATCCATTAACAGCGTCTATATCATCACCTTTCATATTGGTAATCTCAATTTCTTCTGGTGCTTGCCCTTCTCTTTCTACAATTACAGTGATAACTAATGAGTCAATATCTCCAGTAGATTCTCTATCTGCTTCAATAGGGTGAAATTGAATCTGAACTCCAGAAGTAGGGTTGACAGTAGGATCTATTTCAACACGATCAAACGAAATTTTTAAGATACCATCAATGTCCTCAATCTGAAAAGCTTGTTCTCCATCAGGGAATGAACCACCTACATCTGTAGGATCATTTGTAACACCAATTTCTTCGGTAGTAAAACCAGAGCCACCTACATCAATAAATTCGGTTGTAAAGCCTAATTCGTCATCTACTCCTGTTCCTTGTGCAACATAAGTAACACTTCTCTGATCGGGGTTATTCATCAAAATAGCAGTTGAACTAGCTTCTGAACTAGGTCTTGTGTAATCACTTCCTTTAGCCGTACCGAAAGGTTCTTCAAACGATGTTCCTCTTAACTTTTTAGGAGGTGGAAAGAAAAGACTAAATGAAAAATCTACAGCCTGCCTATATATAGGGAATAACAATTGAGGTGCTGTGTTCCCTCCCGTAGAAGTATTCGTGTTTTCATCAAAATCAGGTCTCCTTCCATCAAAAACACCCGTAGGTGTAGTTATAGTTGCTATAAACCTTAATGGAATACTGCTACTTAACTCTTCTTGTGCTAAATTAAGTGCATTTAAAACCTCTTGACCTGTAAAAGTGAGATTAGCTGGAAAAGAATTTATAACAACAAAGTCATTAATTGTAGTATCTCCATATACTAATCTAAGTGAGTAGTTGGTGATGTTGTTATTAGGGTCTGTAATCTCTTTAGAAAAATTCAGTGTTGAAAATTCTAAGATATTAAACCTCGTTTCTTCTAATGCTGTGGTGAATTGAGCAAAACCACCCCGTTCAAAATCTTCAGCAAAGATATCTGTATCTTCATTACAGGCGATGCATAATAGTAATAAGGATAATATATATAAATAATATTTCATGATTTTTTATTTAATCTATTTAATAAAACCAGCAGGATTAGTATCCCAAAATACTTGTGTAGTAATTGATCTTTGATTTAAGTTTGAATTACTGTTAACGGCATCAACAGGTAGCGAAAATGTTCTAGGAAAAGGTACATTTTCATTCTCGATAGGAATTTGTAAACTAGAAGGATATCCTGTCCTTCTGTAACCATTATAAGATTCCGTAGAGTTTCCATATGATGCTAAATAAAATTCTTCAAGAATAATATCAAGTCTTCCGTTATCATCAGCAGCGTTAAAATTATCCATAACCTCATTTACATAATTGTCAATATCTATTTGACTAGCAGCATAAGCAGTGTCAGCTTCTACATTTAAAAATGTAGTTACCTTATCCATAGATGACCTAATTCCTGATTCCAAAAGAGTAGCGGGATCATCAGTTGTGTTTAATGAAATTGCCGCTTCTGCTCTATAAAAATCAATAAAAGAAGAAAGTAAAATTGGTAAAATACCTGTACCTGAAAAATGAGCTGCTTCAGCACCTGGAACAGCATTATTTGCATCAAATGCTCCACCTACTGGATATAAACCATATATCGTTTTAATATTTCGATCTGAAGCACTTGGTCTAACATCTCCATGGTCTCTACCTAAATAAAAATTCCCTAAGTAGCAAAAATCAAAAATATCTGAGTTGGGACAATTAATAATTGAGCTTGGAGGATCACTATCAACTTGACGGAATAAGTAATATCTAATCCTTGGATCAGCCATTGTTTTTCCATTCATTAATAGATTGATAAAAGAGTTTCCCATGTACGTAACTTGTCCACCTACTACATAACCATCAACAAAATCGGGATGTTGGCTTAATGGGTCAATTTGTTCACTGTATTTGAACTCAAAATCATCTGCTTTAGAAGAAATGAAATTATCCTCAGCGATAAGATTGTTAAGGCTAGTTTGGTCTTTCATGTTCACAAGCATTTTGAATTCTAATGAATTTGCTAGTTTTATCCATTTTGACTCATCTCCGTTATAATACAAATCTGTTTCAGGAGCAAGAGCACCAGAGCTAAAATCACTTTTAGCACTTCGAATTCGTTCAATTAATACGTTGTAAATTTCATTATCATCGTCACTGGAAGGGTTGAATATACCCTCGTTCGCTCTATTAGCTTGCGAAAACGGAATATCTCCAAGATAATCAACCATTGTTACGGTTGCCAAGCTGGTTAATATTTTAGACATTCCGTTGTAGAAATTAAAGTTTGCATCGTTTTCAATTAAACCATTAAGCGTCGATGCATCTTCAAGGAGTGCGTAATATTTTATCCATTCAAAATTTAATGAACTTGGATCTGCAACCCCACTATAAGAATCATTCAAGTTTGTATACCTCATGATTTCATCAGAAGTACGGTTCAAATCTTGAAGTAATTCTGCTACTTCAATTTGGATTTCATTTAATAAGAAATCGGGACTTGCTGAATTGGGAGTGATTGTATTAGGGTCAATTTGCAATTCTTCGCCAAATTCAGAAACTTCACAAGTTGCGAAGCATAGCAAGCAGGCTATTATTAATAAATTATATATTTTATTTTTCATGTTTCTTTTAGAATTTTAATGAAAGACCTAATGAGTATCTTCTTGTAGTTGGAAAATCATAATCAACTACTTCAGGATCAATGTTTGTACCTTTTGGGAAATTAGGAGCATAGTGGAAAACATTTCTACCTGTAAATGTGAATACCACATCTTCAAAAGGTAATTTAGCTAACATATTCTGATTTAATGTATATGATAATGAGAGTTCTCTAATTCTAAATACCGAAGCATCGAAAGTGAAATTCTCTTCTCCTTCATAGAAATTACTAAATGCATTTCTATTTCCATTATTTTGAATAGTATTACGGATTGTATTTCCGTTTTCATCTAAGATAGCTTCTCCTGTTGAGGGGTCTCCGTAAATACCAGGAATAACAAAACTCCCTTCTCTGTTTTCAGTGGCTGCAGATGTTCCTCTTTCAAAAGTATCTTCTATAATCTCTGAAGTTGCACTTCCACCTTTAGTATATTCAAACTGACCACTTAATCTGATGTTTTTATAACTTAGTGTATGAATCATAGTTGCTCTCCAGTCAGGAATAATATCACCGATTACTTGATCTTCTAAACCTACTTCATCACTAATTAGTAATGTTCCATTATTAGGATCTACCAAAGCGTTTCCTTCTTGATCTCTTACGATGTAACTTCCTACAAAACTACCTAATGATCTTCCTACAATTGCTACTGCATCAACGCCAGGGAATGGATTAGAGTCGAAAACAAATCGATCGACACCTGGTATTAATTCCTTAACTGTAGTACTAAACGAAGTGAATGTGTTTCTAATATTCCAATTAAAATTCTTGTGGTTTTTGATTAAGTCTATTCCAAGGTCAATTTCTATCCCTCTACTATCTAATCGACCAGCATTAATTGTTGTTGATGTAAAACCAGTAGAACCATCTAGCTCAATCTCAAAAATTTGATCTTTTGAAATTCTATTAAATACAGAAGCTTCTAAAGTGACAATATTATTAAAAAATTTACCTTCAATACCCGCTTCAACTTCTTGATGCAATTCAGGTCTTAAATCAAGGTTTCCTAATTCGCTTAAGAGCGAGTTGGTTACAACTAAATTTCCGTTAGGATCTTGAAATTCTCTTGGATTTGAAATTAATTTATTACGAGTACTGTAGCGTCCAGGAAATCCTGCAGAGGTTGCGTATGCAGCTCTTATTTTAAGATAGTTAATTTTGTCACTACGCAAATTTTTGAATGCACTTGTAGGTAAAAAAGATACGGATACTCCAGGGTAAAACAACGTTTGATTTCCAGCTTCAGTTGTTGAAGAAATATCATAACGACCTGATAAACCTAAGAATAAATAATTATTATAATCGAAGTCAAATTGACCAAAAAAACCAGCTTGATTTTCTCTATCAACATCATAATCTCCAGATGAGTTGTTTCTAAAGTTGTTTGGTCTAAAGAAACCATATACTAATTGGTCCGTAAATTGCGCATCAGTACTACTATAATTAAGCAACCTTGAGTTAACTCCGACTTGTGAGTTGAATCCAATTTGAGGAGATAACGCATAATTGGACTGTAACATAATTGTATTATCAATCACAAAATCTCTTGTAGAGTTAAGTTCTAGTGTACCCGTATTTCTTATGGTCTCATCAATATCTCTTCTAGATACGGTTACTTGTCCTCCTCTATTTCTGAAATCAAAGGCATTAGAACTTTCTAATTGTATACCACCTCGGTACGAAATGTTATGATGTTTGTTAATCTCATAGTTTAAATTCAGACTAGTTGTTAACCTATCTACGGTTCTTTCTCTACCTGTATTATTTAGAGTCCACAATGGGTTTTCAGCAGCTCGATAAAAAGCATTTGCACCAGAAATAGGATCTTGATAAGGAAGATTATGAATATCAAGGTTTCTTGGTATTCTATAGATGTATTCAAAAACATCATTCCCTGTTTGGCTCACTCTATCTCGTCTAATATAGCTTAATGAAGAAGAAATGTTTAATTTATCCGATACTTTTGCAGTACCACCTACACTGACATTAAACCTTTTAAAACTATTGTTTCCAATAATACCATCTTCAGAAGTATAACCCAAGGATGCATTGAATGAAGCACTTTCACCAGTTGCATTTATACCTAAAGAGTACGTTTGGCCAATTCCAGTGTCAAAAAAATCTCTAACGTTATTTTCAGCAGCCTCATAAGGTACTTGTAAGCCTGCAAATTGAGGAAATCTCTCGTCGTAAGCTAAAGGGTGGTCCACTAAATCTACATCAGAAAAAGCAGCACCGTAACTTCCGTTGTTTTGTAACGTGCCTGCATCCGTTATGAAGTTATTTCCGACACCATACGAATTCTGAAGATTGGGTAAATTCGAAACAGTATTGAAGTAAGTAGTTGAGGAGGCTTTTACTTCAAAGTTTTTCTCTCCTAACTCTGCATTACCACTTTTAGTTTCTATTAATATTACACCATTTCTACCTGCATTACCATATAGAACAGCTGCATTTAAACCTTTTAAAACAGTGATGTTTTTGATGTCATTGGGGTCGATATCTAATAAATTACCATCAAACGGAATATTATTAAGTACAATTAATGCATCATTGTTTCCATCACTAAATGAAAGATTTCCTCTAATAACAATATCCGATTCAGCTCCACTACTTCCGTTGGGAGGAGATATTTGTACACCTGAAATTTTTCCTTGTAAAGTTCTAGAAATATCAGCTTCGGGCCTACCTTCAGTTTCATCGGTACCAACTTTTGAAACTGCATAACCTAATGCCTTTTTTGATTTGGATAAACCTTGAGCAACTACGACAACTTCTTGCAATTGACTACCTTCTTGCATGATAATGTTAATCTTTCCATCAGCAGGAACCAGTAATGTTTGCGTTGTGTACCCGACATAGGAAATTTCGAGAGTTGCTTCTTCTGGAACAGAAAGTTCAAAATACCCCTCAATGTCAGTTTGGGTTCCGTTGGCAGTTCCTTTTTCAATGATTGTGGCTCCAATTAATGGACCATAAGCATCTTGAACCAATCCTTTTACAACTTGCTCTTGAGCTATCGATGATAAGCTCGTGAAAAGCAGTAAGAGAAATAAATAGGGTTTTAAATTCATAGTTAGTGTTAATTTTACTTTAATTGTTGTTAATTAAATTTTAAAGATTTTTGCTAAAATTAATATTTTTTTAATCATTTGATTAAAACTACATAAATAATTTACTTCCTGACGGAACCTATTTTTATGTATTGCAGATAAAAGGAGATCAAGAGTTTGTCAAATCGGGATATATTCAATTGTCTCGATAATTCGTTCGGGTTCCTCGAAATGTAAGGACTTTAAGCCCTTCTATTTAAGCTGTTTTTTGAAATTGTTTTAGTTTTATTAAAATCTTAGTGTATTTTGAACAATTTTATTTAATTTTAACAATAATTAATTCGTTGAAATATTATTTGTCAATGATTAATCCATTAAAAATAAAATATTTTAAAGTCAAAATATTACTCGAGAATTAACTAATACTAAAAATTAAAAACTAAAACAGATGTTGGGAATTTTATCATTCGTCGGCTTTACCGTCCTGGTGGCATGGTTTGCCTGGTGGAAAACAAGAGGTACAGACGAAAAATCAGCTAATGGATATTACTTAGGTGGTAGAAGTTTGGGAGCTATAACCATAGCAGGCTCATTATTATTGACGAACCTTTCTGCAGAACAAATTGTAGGACTAAACGGTCAGGCATTTACCGAAGGTGTTCTTGTAATGGCTTGGGAAACCTTAGCTGCTATTGCGATGATTGTTACCGCAATCTGGTTATTACCCAAATACATGAAAAGCGGAATCACCACAATTCCCGAATTTATTGAAAAACGATTCGATGTTAATACAAAAGCAATATTATCCATTTTGTTTTTAGTAGCTTTTGGAGTTGTTTTATTACCTACCATTTTGTATTCAGGTTCATTAGCATTTAGTACCATGTTTGATATTCCGGGATTATTAGGATTGGAACAATCAACCGTAATCTGGATATGCGTTTGGAGTATCGGCGCTATAGGAATTGTGTACGCTATCTTTGGAGGATTGAAGGCTGTTGCGGTTTCGGATTTAATTAATGCCATTGGACTATTGGCTGGAGGTTTATTAATTCCTTATTTTGGATTGTCAATAATTGGAGACGGAAGTGCTTCTGCTGGTTTAGACGAACTGTGGTCTTCTAATCAAGATAAATTTAATGCTGTTGGTGGTCCAACTTCTTCTATACCCGTAGGTACTATTTTTACAGGTATGATGATAGCTCAAATGTATTATTGGGGAACTAACCAATCTATTTTGCAGCGTGTGTTTGGTGCCAAAAGTTTAGCAGACGGGCAAAAAGGAATGATATTGGCGGGATTTGTGAAGTTCTTGATTCCTGTAATTGTTGTTCTTCCCGGTATTATTGCATGGCACATGTTTGGCGAAGAATTAGCTAACCCAGACCAGGCATATCCTGAATTGGTGAAAAGAGTATTACCTGCTGGGTTATTAGGATTCTTTGCTGCTGTTTTATTTGGTGCGGTACTGAGTTCGTTCAATAGTTTATTAAATAGTAGTGCTACGTTATTTGGTTTTGACCTTTACAAATTATACTTTAACAAGAATGCGACTGAATTTGATACCGTAAAAGCGGGGAAAGCATTTGGTTTCGGATTAGCAATTTTATCTATGTTAATTGCACCTTTTATTGCCAATGCTCCTGCTGGTTTGTTTGCATACATACAACAGTCATTAGGTAGTTTGTCTGTCCCTATTTTATCTGTGGTAGTAATCGGAATTTTGACAAAACATGTACCTGCAATTGGGGCTAAAATTGTTTTGATTGGTGGTGTGATTATGTATTTGATTAGTTTGATTTTCTTAGAACCTCATTTTACGGGTACAGCGTTGGAAGCTGCTGCTGCCAATGGAGTTACTGCTCCTGATGCGTTGGCTTTAATCAAAGCACAGGCATATCCCCATTTCTTACATATTATGGGAATCTTGTTTGTAGTTAATGTTGTCATTATGTTGATTGTCGGTAAACTACAACCAGTTACAGAATATTATGTACCTGAAGTAACAGACGAAATTGATACTACGCCTTGGAAATATGCCTATGTGGTAGGAGGAATAATTACATTAATTGTATTAAGTACTTATTTGATTTTTTAATTGAATATTCATTCGTAATAATGTTTATTCTATCAATACAGAAAAATACCCTTTCAAATTTATTTTGGAAGGGTATTTTTTATTTGTAAATATACAAAGCATGTCCAAAACCAACTACAAATAAAGGAGAAGCAATCATTAATAAAATAATTGTTACTCGATACAGTCCCCAGAATGAAAGCACTTTATAAGAACCTTCTAAACAAATAATGGGTACTTTTTGGTTAATGGAATATGAGGCTGGAGACGAACTTATGGAGTGTTGATGACTGATTTTTTCTCCATTTTCATCTTCATATTCAAAAACAGGTGCGTAAGTATAACCATCGTCGTCACTATTTCTACTGGCAATCAAATCGGTGACAATAGCAGTAGTAACGGTACCTTCTTGAACGAAATTTTGAGTTTTTAGGTAAAACGTATATGAAATGTAACCTAATATTAAAGAAATGAGCAAAAGAATATTATAAATAGAAAACATAGGGTTGATTTTTCTTTAATATACCTTTCTAAAGGTTCAAAAGTTTCATTATTTTTTTTCTTTCCCATTCTACAACGTCGCCACTTTTCATGTTTTCGATTTTCAAATCAACAATTTTGGTTCTAATCAATCGAAGCACAGGAAATCCAACCTTGGCAAACATTCTTCTTACTTGTCTGTTTTTTCCTTCTGTTAGTGTTATAGATGCCCAAGACGTAGGAATATTTTTTCTAAAGCGAACGGGTGGATTTCGAGCAGGGTAGGAGTCCATATTTTTCAGCCTTTTGACTTGACAAGAAGCACAAACATGGATTTTTTTATTAATTTTTATTTCTAATTGATTAGTAAGGTTTTTGATAGCTTCGTCTGTCAATTCGCCATCTAGTTGCACCCAATAAGTCCTTGGATGTTTGAATTTTGGGTCTAATAAACGGTGGGTTATAGATTTATCATTCGTCAAAATCAAAAGCCCTTCGCTATCCCGATCCAATCGCCCAACAGGATAAATTCCTTTTGGAAAATTAAATAAATCGCCCAATACTGCGTGTTCTTCAACTTCGCGAGTGAATTGGGATAGCATTCCGAATGGCTTATGAATGACGTAATATTTGAAATCCATTATCTGAAATGCATTATATCGCCATCTATTACCGTATATTCTTTTCCTTCAACGCCCATTTTGCCCGCTTCTTTTACAGCAGCTTCGCTACCTAACTCTACAAAATCGTTGTATTTGATTACTTCGGCACGAATAAATTTCTTTTCAAAATCGGAATGTATTACACCAGCAGCTTTAGGTGCTTTCCAACCATTTTGAATCGTCCAAGCCCTTACTTCTTTAACCCCAGCAGTGAAATAAGTAATCAAATTTAGTAGTTTATATCCCGCAGAAATAACACGGTTTACACCAGGCTCGCTTAGTCCCATTTCTGATAAGAACTCTAATCTTTCTTCTTTCGTTTCTAATTCTGCAATATCTGCTTCAATACCAGCACTAACCAAAATAGTTTCTGCTTTTTCATCCGCTACACATGCTTTGAAAGCCTTTGTGTATTCGTTGCCTTCCTGAACAGAAGTTTCATCGACATTACAAACATAAAGAATAGGTTTTGCCGTCAATAGGTTTATTTCTTGTAACAATTCCATTCCTGCATCATCAAGTTCAATCGTACGAGCAGGTTTTTCATCTTCTAATGCTTTCAATATTTCTTCAGCATATTCGACCAATTTTGCTTCTTCTTTTTTACCTGATTTCGCATTTTTACGAAGCTTTTCTAATCTTTTTTGTAGCGTTTCGATATCTTTTAGAATCAATTCAATATCAATGATTTCTTTATCCCTTACTGGGTCAACCGAACCATCGACGTGAACTACATTACTATCATCAAAACATCTAACGACATGAATAATGGCATCTACTTCACGGATATTTCCAAGAAATTGATTTCCTAAACCTTCTCCTTTGCTTGCCCCTTTGATAAGTCCTGCAATATCTACAATTTCCATCGTGGTAGGCTGTATCTTCTGTGGTTGTACGATTCGTGCCAATTCATCTAAACGAACGTCAGGAACGATAATAGTCCCCAAGTTAGGTTCTTTAGTAGCAAAAGGGTAGTTCGCAGCCAATGCTTTTGCAGATGTTAACGCATTGAATAAGGTCGATTTTCCGACATTTGGTAATCCTACAATTCCACATTTTAAAGCCATATCAAGATATTCTTTTTGTTTTCAATTTTATGATTTCGGCAAATATATGAAAACCATTTATTTTATGATTTAAAAACTTTGGTATCGGTGCATTTTTTTGAGGCGATTGGCTGTTCGTTATCTGCAATGAGCCGTTTTAAATTTCATGATTAATCTGTATTCTGTTCGATGTTATCAGACAGTATAATAATATGAAGTCATATAGAGACGCGGCAATGCCACGTCTTTACTTATCGTTAGCATCTTAAAATCCCTATTTTTTATATTCAATGATCGTATTATAA
>CALAJP010000007.1 GCA_937922815.1 uncultured Saprospiraceae bacterium | reverse complement strand
ATTTTTATACAACAATAACCATCGAGGACTATTCGGAACTCCCAATACCAAAATACTATAAATAATTGCAGGAATCGCTTCAACACCAAGCATAACTCTCCAATCATTATCCCCTCCTACTCCTACCAAAAGGTAATTACTAATAAAAGCGATAAAGATTCCTAAAACAATCATAAATTGATAACGAGCTACTATTCTACCTCTATTTTCTTTCGTAGAAACTTCTGACAAATAGGTAGGAACAGTAACACTAGAAGCACCCACTCCAATTCCTCCAATGAATCTAAAGAACGAAAACATATATGGATCGAAAGCTATCGCTGAGCCAATGGCTGAAATGGTATATAACACACCTATCCAAAATAAAGTTTTCTTTCTACCTAATTTGTCCGTAGGGATACCACCAAACATAGCTCCTAGCACAGTACCCCACAACGCCATTGACATTATAAACCAACCATGAAAAGCAGGGCTAGTCCCCCAAAGTTCTTTGATAGGCAAGTTAGCTCCCGAAATGACAACGGTATCAAAACCGAAAAGAAACCCAGCCAATGCTACGGTGAGTGTCCAAATAGAGTTTTTGTTTTTCATAGTGATGTTTAAGTTTTAATTATACTTCAAAATAGTAAATTTCATTAGATATTTCTAATCCTTTATTAATAGAACCTTGAACTCCTACACTAAAAGTTTAAGTAATTATCTAAATCAAAATCTTTAATTTTCCTGCATTATGGCTAACAAGAAAGCCCAAAGCCCCCATTCTTCCCCAATTTGAGTTCTTATTTTAAGAATTTTCTCAAATTGAGAATATTGGATCTCATCTTTATTTTTTGTCCAACAATAAATTTACTTCGAAACTAATAACTATCAATAAAATATAATTGAGTAGAAAAAATATATAATAAAAATGATTTTTTGGATTCCAATTTGCAATAAAGGGAGTATAACCACGGAGTTAAAACACAATCAAAAAAAACAAACAACTATCAACAATCATTAAAAAAATTATGTAGTTTATTTGGTGATTTTAAAAGAACCCTGTCCTAGTGACAAGGGTTCTTTTTTTGTATAAAAACATAATTATCTTCTTTGGTTTCAAAATCTCACCTGTTTATGACAACTTACTCTAATTAACTTCTTATATTTAGTTTCGTCTTGTATTTTATTTCAACCTAATCATTCATCACTATGCGTAAGAAAGTAGATCAAGTTCTCGAAGAAAAAAAAGAGTTAGCCTTTTTAGGAGGAGGAAAAGAACGCATAAACAAGCAACACCAAAAAAATAAACTCACTGCAAGAGAAAGAATAGACTTTATTTTGGATGAAGGTTCTTTTGAAGAAATAGGGATGTTTGTAACACATAGAGCTACCGAATTTGGACTCGAAAAACAACAATATTTAGGTGATGGAGTAATAACAGGTTATGGTAAAATTGATGGTCGGTCAGTCGTCATTTTTGCACAAGACTTTACGGTTTTTGGAGGTTCTTTGTCCGAAACACATGCCGAAAAAATAGTCAAAGCAATGGATTTGGCTCTCAAAAGTAAAATTCCAATTATTGGGTTAAATGATTCTGGAGGTGCTAGAATTCAAGAAGGTGTGCGTTCTCTGGCTGGCTATGCTGATATTTTCAAGAAAAACGTAGATGCTTCGGGTGTTATTCCTCAAATTTCTGCAATTATGGGACCTTGTGCGGGTGGGGCGGTTTACTCTCCTGCCATGACAGATTTTACAATTATGGTTCAAAAAAGTTCGTATATGTTTGTTACAGGACCCAATGTGGTAAAAACCGTAACCAACGAAACCGTAACTTCAGAAGAATTAGGCGGAGCAGATACGCACGCTACTAAATCGGGCGTAACACACTTTACGGCATCAAACGATATGGATTGTTTATTGAAAATAAAAAAATTACTTTCCTATCTTCCCAATAGTTTTGAGAACAAAGTACCGGAACTGCCGATTCAGTTACAAGACGAAAGAATAGAAGAATTAGAAGATATTTTACCTAATTCGATCAATCAACCATACGATATAGTATCCATTATAGAGTTGATAGTTGATAAAAAATCTTTTTTAGAAGTGCATAAAGATTTTGCTGAAAATATAGTCGTTGGTTTCGCCAGAATTGGAGGTAAATCAATCGGAATTGTTGCCAATCAACCCATATACTTAGCAGGTTGTTTGGATGTAAAAGCGAGTCAGAAAGGAGCACGTTTTGTACGGTTTTGTGATAGTTTTAATATCCCATTAATTGTACTCGAAGATGTGCCAGGGTTCCTGCCAGGGACAGACCAAGAGTGGAATGCCATTATTACCAATGGTGCAAAATTATTATATGCTTTTAGTGAAGCAACCGTAGCCCGAATAACTATTATTATTCGCAAAGCATATGGTGGTGCTTACGATGTAATGAATTCTAAACATATCGGAGCTGATTTTAATTTTGCTTGGCCGAGTGCAGAAATTGCAGTAATGGGAGCGAAAGGAGCCTCTGAAATTATTTTCAAAAACGAAATCAAATCGGCTGCTGACCCTGCTCAAGCGTGGGAAGAAAAACAAAATTTATATGCTGACACCTTTGCGAACCCTTATAAAGCGGCAGCTAGAGGGTTTATAGATGAAGTGATTCAGCCGTATGATACCAGAAGAAAAATTATCCGTTCGTTAGATTTATTGGCAAACAAAAAAATAAATCCTATTGCAAAAAAACACGGAAATATTCCTTTATAATCTAACCATTTTTATATAGATGTTGATTAGAAATAGCAAAACTTCATTTCTAATCAACATCTATTTTAAGTGCAAAAATTACTTTAAGTTAAAAGTATAAGTAATTGTTCCGCATTGTCTACTTGAAATATCTGCATTGAATGCCCATTTTTTAGCATTTGCAATAGCTCTATTTTTCAAATCTTGAGAATTTGAATTTGAACCTTTAGGTTCATAAGTAGCAGATAATACCCTACCTGATTCGTCAACACAAACTTCGACTACTATATTTCCTGATTCCGTAAAATTAGTCCCTAACTTGGGGCCAGCTCCTCCTCTATTACTTAGGCCACCACCTACTTTACCGCTTCCTTTTCCAAAAGATTTTGCTTTGCCATATTCTTCTCCTTTGGTGGGCTTGTTTCCGTTACCATTATTGTTGTTATTAAACAAATTACTAATACTCAAAGATTTTTTTTCTGCTGCTTTTTTTTCTGCCTCGATGCGTTTAGCCTCTTTTTGTTTCGCAATACGTTTATCATTTTCTTCTTTGGCGATTTTCGCTTCTAATTCTTTTTGTTTAGCCGTTTTGGTATTATTAACTAATTGAGCTTTGGGTTGTTTTTTAGTAGGGTTTTTTATTGATTTCTTAGTGACTTCCTTGGATTTAATTACTTTTTTGGTGGGTTCTGCCTTTTTTTCAACCTTTTTAGTCTTTTTAGGTTCAGTTTTTTCTTTAACATCCTCTTTTTTTTCAGGTTCCGTCACCGCTACACTTTCTTTTGGCTCGTTATTTCCGCCACTAGGGTCAGGGACACCTAAGTTAACTTGAATTCCTTCTTGCCCAGGAACAGGAATTATCTTTGTAAGTGGGTAAAATAAAACAAGAACCAACCCTACCAGTAGAACGATACCTGCTATTTTTCCCTTTTTCTTATTTTGCTCTTTAGCTCCTAATTGTAATTTTGCGGTATTTGTTGCCATAATAAATTGTTTTTTATCCTATTCAAATTAAAAATAGTTTTCTAGCGTTCATTTCAAGTTTTATAATAACTATTCTTTATATCCGATTATTATCTATATAACAAGATAATACAATATATTATTATACTTCAAATATGAATAAAATGTTAATCCATTGTGACTAAAATTTAACAAAAAAACTACTATCAAGCCTTATGCTCGATAGTAGTTTTTTCTTGTATAAATCAAAATTCTTAAAAAATTTAATTCTTACACTTCTTGTTCTTCTAATATATTTTCGATAGATAAAGAAACATTTTCAAAAATTTCGTCAATAGAACCGATTCCTTCTATCCGTACGGCTTTGCCTTGTTTCGCATAAAATTCGCCTACAGGAGATGTTGATTCTTTATAGATTTGGTATCTTTTAGAAATCGTTGCCTTGTTTTGGTCATCGACACGCCCCGAAGTTTTTCCTCGTTCTAATATTCGATTTACAATTTCTTCTTCAGAAACAACCAACTCTACTAATTGAGCAATTGTAGTGTCTAATTCATTCAATAGTTGGTCTAAGGCCTCTGCTTGAGCAACTGTTCTTGGAAAGCCATCAAAAATAATACCTTTAGCCTTAGGGTTTTCTAATACTTTTACCTTAAGCATATTGATAGTAATCTCGTCAGGTACTAATTCTCCTTTATCAATGTAAGACTTTGCCTGCTGCCCTAGTTGCGTTTCGTGCTTAAGGTGGTAACGGAACATATCTCCCGTTGACACATGAAGTAAATCGAACTTTTCAACTATTTTCTTAGCCTGAGTCCCTTTTCCTGAACCTGGAGGTCCAAATAATACAATATTCAACATGTTAGTATAAAGGTTTGATTTAATTACAAAATTACTAAAAATTTTGCTGTTTTATTGAAAAAGATTAAAAAATTCTTCGAATTGATACAATTTTGGGACGCCAGTAGTTAGATTTTGTGACATTTGTTTCAATTACACCACTCGAAGTGCTCGCATGAACCATAAATAGTTGATTTTGCTCATATTTTGAGACAATTCCTACATGATTAACTTTAATTCCTGATTTAAAAAAAATCAAATCTCCTGGTTTTGCGGAACTCATTGAAATTTTTTTTCCAATTTTTGATTGCTCATAACTTGTTCTTGGCAATCTATAATTTGCCTCTTTTTCATAAACAAAATAGCACAAGCCTGAACAATCAAACCCCTTACGAGGAGTTTCTTCTCCATACTTGTATGGCTTACCAAGATAACGATAAGCTTCACTTACCACTTTTCGCCCCTTATTTCTTTTAACAACTTTAGGTATTCTTTCTGTTGAAGGAACCGTTCTCGTTGTAGGTCTAGTAGTACTTGGTTCCATATTTTCAATCCGCTCAGTCATAGAAATATAGTTATCCTTCGGTTTGAACATTCGCCCCAATGTATTACAACTACTTAATAAGAAAAGCATTGTACAAATCGATATTAATTGATATTTCATCCCTTTATTATAATCTTTTTTACTAAACAAAACAGCCTATTCATAAGCTAAAAAAGACCCTATCATTATTAGTTGTCAACTATTCTTCGGTTTTGAATTCGTCTGCGTCTTTTAAGAAAGGGTATTTTCTTCTTACGGACTTTACCGTATTACGGGAAATAGAAATTAAATGTTCTTGTTGAGCGTTTCCACATTGAATAATTTTTTCACCTAAAGGACTTATCAATATAGAATTACCATCATAATGAATGCCTTTTCCATCTTTCCCTGTTCTATTTACGCCTAATACATAACATTGGTTTTCGATGGCTCTTGCTATTAATAATTGTCTCCAAGCATAGGCTCTCGTTGTAGGAAAAGAGGCTACAAATAGCATTAAATCGGACTCCGCTCCTATCCTACACCATAGTGGAAATCTAACATCATAACAAACCAACATGGCTATTTTCCAGCCTTTCCATTCTAATATTTCATTAGAGTTTCCATGGGTATAATGTTCACACTCGCCTCCATACCCAAATAAATGTTTTTTATCATACCGATGAATAATTTCACCATTATGAATAAACAAAAAGGAATTAAAATATTTTCCATTTTCTGTTAATGAAATACTACCCGCCATCGCAATTCCGGTGTTCGAACTAATCGATTTCATCCACTGAATTGTTTGCCCATCTATAGTTTCTGCTTGCGTTTCTACATCAATCGTAAATCCTGTATTAAACATTTCGGGTAACACAATTAAATCTACTTGCCCCTGAATGTCAGAAATTTTTTCGGTAAGATAAACAAGGTTTTGTGCTGCATTATGCCACTTTATATCATACTGAATCCACGCTATTCTTAATTCTTCCTGCCTCTTATTATCCATATTCTTAATTAATTAACAAATCAATTCTTCACTATCGCAATACTAACGAAATAAGTTTATCGTACCTGTACGTTGAAATGTTTCAGTAATATTGGGATCATTAATCCCAAAGCTTATTTCGTACAAATAAGTTTCGGAAGGTGCCAAATCTAAGGAATTAAATATTCTACCATCCCATAAAATAGGGTTGAATGGAGGTAATTCTTGGCGATTCAATGACACCAAAGCCCCCCATCTATCATAAATTTTTGTCTCAACAAAACTTAAATTACATTCCGTAAACATATTAAAAGTTAGGTTTTGACCTAATTTGGCATCTACAGGCCGAAAAGCATTAGGAACATAAATTTCGCAAGAAAAACAGGTTTCCGCCACGACTCTTGTCGAATCCACTATTTGGCATCCATTAGCCACATCAACCGTCAACCGATATACACCAGGTACTGTTGTTGTTACAAAGGTATCGCTAGTTACAACATTCCAACTATAGTTCAAGTGACTAATTGGAATCAAAGCATTAATAACCGCTGTATCTCCTACACATAGAGAAGTATCGTTAGGTAAAATCTCGCCATTCAAACCTATTGTTTCTACAATATCAAAAGTATAAGTTCTCGTCTCGTTTGGACAATCGTTTGGGCTAATATAATCAAGTGATACTACACTAGGGTTGGCTTCAAAAGCAGGTTCAAAATTCGTAGTATTATATCTCGTAGGTGTCCAAGAGGTATTTGGTATCAAAGTAGGGTTTATCAATTCATTTAGCATAAATGGAGCTAAATTATCGCAAATAGTTAACGTAGTGTCTGCTCCTAATTCAATAGGACTATTAAATGTTACCTGTACATTAGAACTAGCTGTATTTCCATTGACATCAGTTACTCTCACTTCGACATCTTCTACATCATCAAAAGGGCTTTCTATCGTAATGCTTCTCAAAACGTCAATAAATTCTTGTTCGTCAGGAGTAGAACCTGCAGTTCGAGTAATTAGAACTCCGCTAATATTTTGTGACAAAACAAAATTGTTTGATATGTTATTAACATCAATTATAATATCAGGATTAACAAATAAAACCTCTATGCTTTCTAGTTGTCCTGTCGCAGAAATATAACCATCAATATCAGACAAAAGAACGGTACTGTCCGTACATGCTGTTGTTAATTGAAATATTTCATTAATAGAATTATTATTATCAGCATCTAAATCTACAAAAACTTGACAGTCTGCTCCCAAATATTCTGAATTACTAGCGGCTCCATTAACAACTTCGCTAAACGCGCAAATATCGTTTTGATTAGATGTATTCAAATTTATCTCTACCAAAGAAGTCATATTAGTACTCGTATCTACAACCGTGCTATACGACAACGCATCGTCACAATTAGCATAAGTAGAAATGATACCAAAAACCAAAATATTGCTTCCCGAATATGTAACTTCCCACGGGTCTACGTTCCCGTCAAAATCAAATCTTCTTAACTTATTATCTACGGTAGCAACGTAAATTTTATTCTCAAAAACCGTCAAATCACCACTACTTGCCAAATCTTCACTCATGTTCATTTGTGATAATTGACCAGAGCTAATTGCATATTTATAATAAGTTCCTTCTGCTCCAGTAGCCAAATCATTTCGGGTTCCCAAGATTAAGGTATCTCTAATTCCTGTCATTCCTGTAAAATAGTGGTCTCTTTGAAGAATATCTTCGGGAAGAATATCTAATAATTTAATTACTTGTCCCGAATTTATATCGACCCGATAAAGAGATTGCCCCGTGACACCATACAGGTTTCCATCTGCATCATAAGCAATATCAGTCAGCGGAGTTGTTAGGTCAACAACTGTCCGATCTGTAAATGAGCAACCAGCACTTAAATCAACGGTAACAATTCTATTGTCATCTAATATCATTTCAAACACTTGCCCTTGGAGAGCATCTGAAAAAAATAAAGCGAATATTAATATTATATAGTAGTTAAGTTTCTTCACAGAAAAGGGATTGTATTCTAAAAAATTATAATTATAACTGATTTATATGAAATTTTATTGGTTTTCATTTTTTCTCAAGTTAAATCCATTAGAAATAATAATTTGTAACCATTCAATTACTTAACATGATTTTAATATAAAAAGTAAAAAATATTCATGTTCATAAAGCAGCGTTTCTTAACCTTAAGAAAAAAAGTTATAAATCGATTTTTTTTAAATAAAAACGCCACCACCTACGAACACACACAACAGACTAACTTACAATCAATTAAATAAATAAAAATATATAAAAAAGTACTCATGACAGTATCCTTGTTGATAATTCAAAAATGTTTCATTTTTTAAACATTACTTAATAATGAAAATTTAATGTTAAAGGAATATGATAGTATTTTTGCATCATCTTAAATTTTTATTGTCATAATTTAAAAACGCATTTAACTTTTTAAACAAAGCACTTTAAGTATGAAAAACTTTTTTACATTATTACTTCTAACCTTCCTTACTGGGAGTATGTTTGCACAAGGTGTGACTACCAGTTCGATGAAAGGTAAAATTGTAGATTCTAACGGAGAAGAATTAATTGGTGCCACTGTACAGGCTAAGCATGGCCCTACTGGTTCAAGCTACGGTACTGATACTGACATCGAAGGTAACTACAACATCTCTAACATGAAAGTTGGTGGTCCTTATACTATTACAGTTTCTTACACTGGTTATGCTGACCAAGTATTAGAGAATGTAACGTTGAGATTAGGGGAGCCTTTCCGTAGAGACTTCAACATGAGTGAAGAGGCGATTAACTTAGAAGGAATTGAAGTTGTAGCACAATCAGGTGCAGCAGGTGAAAACTCTGGTTCTTCAACTCAAATTGGTAGTGATCAAATCGAAAACTTACCTACTTTGAACAGAAGTTTGAACGATTATACTCGTTTGACACCACAATCAAAACAAACCAATGGTGGTGGTACTTCAATTGCAGGTACTAATAATAGATATAATGCTATTTATGTGGATGGTGCTGTAAACAACGATGTATTTGGTTTATCTGATTCTGGTACAAATGGTGGTCAAACAGGAATATCTCCAGTGAGTATGGATATCATTGATCAAATTCAAGTTGTAGTTTCTCCTTATGACGTTTCTTTCGGTGGTTTCGCTGGTGGTGGTATTAATGCCGTTACTAAAAGTGGTACAAACGATTTAAAAGGTACAGCTTACTATTTCTTACAAAATCAAGGAATGGCAGGTAAAACAAACTCTTTATTAACAGATAGGACTGGTGACGATAGAGAAAAATTAGATGATTTTACACAAACTACTTACGGAGCTTCTTTAGGTGGTGCTTTGAAAAAAGATAAAATATTCTTTTTTACGAATGTTGAAATTCAAAAAGACGAAACACCACTTCCTTTTGATATTGGAAGCTATGACGGTGCTTCTTCTCAACAAGAATTAAATGAATTACAAGATTTTGTTCAGAATACTTATAACTATACACCAGGTACTTTCTTAGACAAAGCTGACGAACTAGAAGGGCTGAAAATATTCGGTAAATTAGATTTTAACTTAAATAATGACCATAAACTAACGGTTAGACATCAATATACAAAAGCAGACTTCAATAATGCTATAGGTTCTTCTTCAAGATCATTAAACGCAGCTAATAATGGCTATGTTTTAAACTCTGTGACCAATACTTCTGCAATTGAATTAAATTCTAGTTTTGGTTCAAAAGCTTCAAATAATTTAATTATTGGTTTTACATCAGTTAGAGACGATAGAGATCAAACGAACCAAGATTTCCCTAATGTTAGAATTGCCGATGGAGATGCTAACATCTTCTTTGGAGGTGAGGCATTTTCTTCTGCAAACGTACTGAATCAAGACATTTTGACCTTAACAGATAATTTTAAACTATATAAAGGAAACCATGTTATCACTCTTGGTACTCATAACGAATTTTCTAGCTTTAGAAACGTATTCGTAGCTCAAAACTACGGTGCCTACAGATTCTCTTCTATTGAGAGCTTCATGAACGGAGAAAGTGGAACAAGATTCGATAGATCGTACTCGTTAGTTGATGATATTTCAGGTGATGAAACAGCAGCAGCAGCAGACTTTTCTGCTATTCAATTAGGCTTTTATGTTCAAGATGATTGGGAAGTAAACAATAAATTTACTTTGACAGGAGGATTACGTTTTGATATTCCTTTCTTATTAGACGATGCACCTATACACTCTTCTTTTAATACGACAACATTACCTTTATTAGAACAACATTATGATTTAGAAGGAACCAGAGGTGGCGAAAGCCCTAAAAGTTCTATCTTAATATCTCCTCGTATCGGGTTTAACTATAAAATTTCTCAACAAACCAAACTACGTGGTGGTTTAGGTATATTTACAAGTAGAATACCTTTTGTTTGGCCTGGTGGTCAATTCACAAATAATGGAGTAACTATAGGAAGTGTAAGAAGTTTCCAAAATGTACCTTTTATTGCTGATGTAAACAATCAGTACGTAAATGAAAACTTTACAATTCCTTCTGGTAAAATTGATTTGTTTGCTAAAGATTTTAAATACCCACAAGTATTTAGAACTAGTTTAGCTGTTGACCACAAATTTAAAAATGGTATTAATGCTACAGTAGAGGGGATTTTCTCTAAGACTTTAAATAATGTATTGTATACTAACATCAATACTGACCCAACAGTAGATTTTACATGGACAGGTTCTCCTGATGATAGACCTGTTTTTACAGGAAATTTAATAGACCCTACATATAATGATATTTACTTAGCAAGTAACACTAGTGAAGGTTATACTTACAATATTTCTACTTCTTTATCTAAGACTTTTAATTCAGGTTTAAATTTATATGTTGCTTATAGCTATGGAGATGCACAAGCAGTTGTAGAAGGAACTTCTTCTCAAAACTCAAGTCAGTGGAGAGGAACTTTTAACACAGACGGTAGAAACAACCCACTATTAGGTAGGTCTGATTTCTCTGCTGGTTCAAGATTTGTAGGTTCAGCTACTTATGGTATTAACTGGGCAAACGATTATGCTAAAACATCAATTTCATTATTCTACAACGGTCAGTCAGGTGACCCATACTCTTATGTATATGGTACTGACGATGGAGAAAACCTAAACAATGAAACTGGTAGCGTAGGTAGAAACAGATCATTAATTTATATCCCTGCATCAGCTGCTGATATTAACTTAATAGATATTCCGGACGGAGCTACTGCTGCTGAACAATGGACTGCTTTAAATAATTTTATCGAACAAGATGATTATTTAAGTGAGAACAGAGGTTCTTATGCTGGTAAAAATGAGTCTAGAACTCCTTTTACACATTCTATTGATGTTCGTTTAACTCAAGAGTTCAAAGTAAATAAAAACAAATTTGAATTAACATTTGATGTTTTCAACTTTGGAAATATGATTAATTCTGCTTGGGGAGTAGTTTATAACAATCCATTTGATTACAGATTAATCAATTATGTTGGACAAGATGGTACAAATCCTCAATTCACATTCACAGAAGGTGATTTAGGAGACGAAAGATTTGATATTGCTGATAGAGTTTCAAGATGGAGAATGAGATTAGGTTTAAGATATACTTTTAACTAATCATTCATTTCTGATTAAACTCAGACATAAAAAAGAGCCGCTATTTCTTTCGAGATAGCGGCTCTTTTATTTTCTATAAATCCAAAATTCCTTCAGGCAAATCCATGGTAATGGTTTTGGATGAAGGTTCTATATCGGTAATTAAACTTTCCTCTAGAGGTATCATAACCTCCTTTCCTTTTGATTCGTAATTGATAACCGCTATCCATTGCTTCAAGTTCAAAATCATATCTACAATAACTCCTATTTCCCCCAACGATTCATCTATTACTTTAAACCCTAACCATTCATCAGAAACAGAAATAGGCATTTCTTCAACCTCAGCATCATCTACTTCTAAATAAATTGAAGCACCCGCTAAATCCTTCGCTGCTTCTTTAGAGTTGACATCTTCAAAACGACAGGTAGAACGGTCTAAATCTAAATCTTCAATAAAATAAGGTATTTTCTTTTGCTCAAGTTCCAAAAAAAAGACATCACTTTCTTCCAATTTAAACAACCATTGTTCATTGACTGCCAAGCGAATATCACCAGCTATGCCTAGTGGTTTTCCTAATTTTCCAATTTTTCGAAGTGTATTCATTCTAAATAGATTGTTTTCTGACTTAAAATTTAAAAAAAGCTAACAAAACTGCTTAACTTATCGTTGAAATACAAA
>CALAJP010000006.1 GCA_937922815.1 uncultured Saprospiraceae bacterium | reverse complement strand
CTTACCTTAACGGGCGTATTTGGAGAACAAGGTTTTAATATTGGTTTAGGGGCATTGTCCTTAGGTTTGCTCGATGGGCAATCTGTTTTTGAACGGAGATTTTATTGGGTATTATGGACCACATTCGTTATTTCTGCTTGTGTTTTAATCATTACATTATTATTTCCTCAAGGAATATTACTTGGAATCGTCTTACTTTTTTTAGTATTTGGAATCAGTATGTTACCTGCGGGTGGTGGTCTAGGCTCATCTATGTCGGTGAGTGTGATGTTGGCAATAACTTTTGCTCAAGATGAAATAAGAACGCCTTTTGAATGTCTGTTAACAGCGGCTTCTTATGGACTTGGAGGTTTGTGGTATGCCTTAGTTGTTTTCTTGCTTTGGTATACGAAACCCTATCGCCATGTCGAAATTTTGATTGAAAATGCTATTGATAATATTCAAAACTATCTAAATAAAAGATTTGAAGCTGAAAAAAAATCTTCTAAAACGGCACAAGAATCAATCATTCAAATAGAATATAAAAAACAAGCCATTGATAGTATTCAAGAATTGAGGGAAGCCATTTTACTGAGACGTTCTTTTGTGCAAGGAAAAACCACCGCAGGACGTAAATATGTTTTAGCACTTCGCTCAATTGCTGATTTTTTTGATGCCATTCATTCATTTCGTTTGCCCGATGAAAAAAGTAAATTCCGAACTGAATTATATCAAGTTTTTGATGAATTTGATTCTTCCTTGGAATTGCTGAAAATGTGGCTTCAAAACCCAACTCCTAATTTTGAGGTTAATTCTCAAGAAGCACACATCAATCAATTAATGAAAAACCTTGACGAATGGGTTTTGGAACATAAATATGAAAATGCTGAAAATATTCTTAACCTGAAAAATGCCATGCGTAACCTGCTCAATGCAGACAAAGCACTGCAACGGTTGGTGAATATTCTAAATAATAAAGTGCATGTAATCAATAGCGAGAGCAGGGTAAAAACCTTAGAGGCCTTAGTGAAAGAGAAAAAAAGTTATTTCAACATTCGTAAAGTTTGGGACAATTTCAATTTGGAATCCAATCGTTTTCGTTTTGCTGTTCGGTTTACTACTGCTTATTTATCGGCATTTTTATTAAGTCATTTACTAAATTTGGAGCAGGGCTATTGGTTAATGTTGACGATTGTAGTTCTCGTCAAACCCGATTATTCGGTGACGATGTCTAGAATATTTCAACGAATATTAGGGACTTTAGCAGGGGGAACTATTGGTTTCCTGATGCTACATTTTTTGGCGGGTTCTTGGGTGTTAATTATCTTGATGATTTTTAGTGCCAGTATGTCATTCTATTTTTTCAAAAAGAAATATGTAAATGGGGTTTTCTTTTTGACCATCTATATTTTGTTGCTCTATGGTTATTATGGTGGGGCGGATGATTTGAAAAACAATATTACTATTTTAAGAATTGTCAATACCTTGGTTGGAGCCATGTTGGCACTGGTGGTTTCGATGTTGGTTTTTCCAGAATGGCAACGTAGAGTAGCTCCTCAACTGATAGAAGTTGCTGTCCAACGAACAGAAGCTCACTTGATAGCCCTCAGAGCTTGGGTACTCGAAGGAAAAGATGCTGAATACCGTATGGCAAGGAAACAAGCGCATATTAGTATTAGTAATTTGATGGAGTCATTTCGTTCTAATCTGAAAGACCCTGTTCAAGTGAGAGTGGATTCAAACTCCTATTATTCGGTACTTATTTTTATTCAATATATCGAAAATTGCATTATCAACTTGGCAAATCAGCACAAGGTGTTGAGTATGAAAAAGCCTATGATTGAATTTTCTAAAGAATTTGACCACCTAAAAAATCAATTTAGTGATGTTCATTTTAATATTGATAAAAACAAAGCCGTAAATTATACTACCCTTAACCCAGAAATAATTGAGCTTAAAAAATCAATTTATGAAAAGGTATTAAACGCAAGCTCAAAAGCAGAAAAAGAAAATGAGTCCAGTCGCTATATTTTATTGCACGAATTTGGAAACCTCTCGCAGAAAATTAAAGAATTGATTCGCCCAATTGATAAAATTAGGGAATCGTATGACGGGAAGTAGAAGGAATTAGCGTGTTGGGTGATTAGCGTGTTGGTGTGTTGGGTGATTGGTGTGTTGGGTGATTGGCGTGTTGGGTGATTGGCGTGTTGACCAAAACGCTAAAACGCTAAAGTGCCAAAGTGCCAAAACGCTAAAGAGCCAAAGTGTCAAAGAGCCAAAGAGCCAAAGAACCAAAACGCCAAAGAACCAAAACGCCAAAGTGCCAAAACACTAACCAACCAAAACACCAAAATCAATATAAAAATTTACGGTATCTTCTAGCCTTATCCTATTTAACGATAAAAAATAAGCCCTAAAATATTATGTAAAATATGTCGAGAGGGCTTTAACGTTAAGTATTAAAATAAACGTAGAATAGATTTAATTACAGATTTTAACGATGTTTTATTTCACATTTTAAATTAATTTTCTTTATTTGCGAACCAAGAATAAGGGGCTTTTTAGCTAAAGGAGATTAAATTTATTGATTATCGGCTCAAAAATTTGGAGAATTGAATTTATTTGAACATTATTGCGATTCTTTGGGTTGAAAAATCAAAACCATTAATTTAGTACTTATACAAAATGGAACGAAAAAAATTAAAATTAGATTTTCTTTTTAGAGCTTCGCCGAATATTATTTATACTTTCCTAACTCAACCTTCTTGTTTGATTCGTTGGTTTTGTGATGAGGTAGATATTGTGGGCGAAAAATACAGCTTTGGGTGGAACGGTGCTTTCGAAGAAGCAGAAATGATTGATGATATTCAAGAGGAAAGAATTCGTTTTGAGTGGGAAGATGGAGAAGATGATGAGTATTTAGAATTTAACATCAATACATCTCCAGTTACCAACGAAACTATCTTTGAAATTATTGATTTTTGTGATGAAGACGAAGTAGAATATCAGACCCAATATTGGACAAGTTTGATGGAAACCTTGAAAAAAGAAATGGGAGGATAAGGCTAACCCTTACCTAAGAATATAAAATTATATGAATAAAGTAGTTAAGAAATCTGACATTACAGTCAGAGTAGGTTTGGACGAAAAAAGTTTACCACAAACTTTGCACTGGATGGCTGAAGGATCTCCCGATGGAGGAATGCCTAAACCCGCAAAAGCATTGATAATGGCACTTTTTGACGGACAAAAAAAGGAAACCTTAAAAATTGATCTTTGGACAGAAGAATTTCAAGTTCATGAAATGAATCAATTTATGTTTGAAACATTAAATGCCCTTTCTGAAACGTTTTATCGAGCAACCAAAAACGAAAAAGTAGCGAATGAAATGAAAATGTTTGCTCAACACTTTGGAGAAGCTACCGAATTGATAAAACCTACAAAAGGAGATAACCCGACTCAAGGAAAGAAATAATTTCACTTTTAGAGTTACCATTCTAAACAAACAGGCATTTCATTGGAAAATACGTTCAAAATTTCAATTTCAGCAGATAATATTCTTCAAGAAATCATCATTGCTCAAACGATGGATGTCGTTTCTGCCTTCGAACAGACAGACTCTGAGGTACATCTGTTTGTAGATACTCTTTCGGATAAAAAAACGGCACTGCAAGTATTAGAACAACATTTCGATTCCAAGGAAATTAGAATCGAAGAGTTGGAACCTCAGAATTGGAATGAGACATGGGAAAGTAATTTTGCCCCAATAGAAGTAACTGGTTTTTGCCAAATAAGAGCGTCTTTTCATCCTGTCAACGAAAAAGTAAAACACCATTTTCTTCTAAGCCCTAAAATGGCTTTCGGCACAGGACACCACGAAACAACCTACATGATGCTGGAAAGCATGAAAGATGTTGACTTTTCGGGAAAAAAAGTATTAGACATTGGTTGCGGGACAGGAATTTTGGCATTAATGGCAAAAAAAATCGGTGCTTCGTATATTTCCATGATGGATATTGAAGTTCCTGCTATCGAAAACAGCAAAGAACACGCTACCCTTAATGCTGTCGAAATTGATGACATTCAAGTAGGAGACTTGGAAGTTATCGCCCAAGAACCTTTCGATATTGTTTACGCTAACATCAACCGAGGGGTTATTCTTCAATTATTTCCTTATTTAGAAGCAACTAAATCGAACAAAACACAGTTGTTTTTATCAGGTATTTTAAAACAAGATGAACACTTGGTGTTGGCAAAAGCTGCGGAATTTAATTGGAAACATATTAAGACCCAATCGAGAGGAAACTGGCTACGAATAGATTTAGTAAACGCCAATTAATTGAACCTTCTCTATCTTAAATCTTTGTTTACTTACCAATTGGTCGAAAATGCTAACAATAGTTTATAGGCATTTTTTATCTTTGCTTTCAATATATTTAAATTGGTGTAATTTGTAATATATTTTAAGCTAAAAGCATATTTTTTCATATTTAAAATCCTATTTGTGGGACTATTACTATTCATTTTAATCGGATTCGTTTTATTATCAATAGGGCTTTATTTCATCTTCCCAAGAGTCGATAAAGAAGCTAGCAAAGGATTGATTCCTATTGTGAACTTGATGGAATGGTGTAAATTGATAGGAAGACCGACTTGGCATGCATTTCTTTGGTTTATTCCTATTTACAATTTATTTGTTTATGCAGGAATGGCAGTTGATTTGGTCAAAACACTAGGTAGATATAGTTTCAAAGATAGTTTTTTAGCCGTAGCTTTTGGTCCTATATATTTTATCTATTTGGGCAAACATCCAGATACTAAATTTATTAGTCCTGCTTATGCTGAAGAATTGGCTTATAAAAAAGCAGTTGCTGAAGCTACTAAAAATAATGATAAATTAGCTTTAAATAAATTAACAAGAAACCCATTTGCTAAAGAAACTTCTAGAGATTGGGCCGAATCAATAATCTTTGCTGTTTTTGCGGCAGCTTTTATTAGAATGTTCTTTGTAGAAGCATACAAAATTCCGACACCTTCGATGGAAGATTCACTATTAGTCGGAGACCATTTGTTTGTGAGTAAAATGTCTTACGGGATTAGAATGCCACAAACATTGACGATGGTTCCTTTACTTCACAATCGAATGCCTTTTGTGAATATGGAATCTTATTTGGATATTTTACCTTTGAAATATAGACGTTTTCCTAGTTTTTCGGGCGTAGAACAAAATGACCCAATTGTATTTAATTATCCCGAAGGAGACAGCGTATTTTTATTGCCCAATCGTGCCTATTCACTTTACGATTATAGAAGAGATGAAAACGTAAAAAATGCCGTTGATAATTATCGAGCTAAATTGGTTACTAGACCAATGGATAAAACTGATTTTTATATCAAAAGGTGTGTGGGATTACCTGGACAAACGTTAGAACTTCGCGATGCTGAATTATTTATTGATGGCAAACCCGCGAATGAACCTTCTGGTATTCAACGAAATTATTTGATTACGTATCCTAAAGGAATTTCTTCATTAAATAAAAAGAAATTGAAAGAATGGGGCATTTCGATGGCTGACCAACAAAGTGTCATTTCTCAAACGCAAGCTGTTTTTCCATTGACATTAAAACAACTGGAACAAGTAAAAGCACTAGGCGGAGGAATAGACGTAGCTCCATTTAGATTTTCTAAAATAGAGGCAAAGGGCCCTGTTGCAGCGGAAACCATACAAGCATTAAATTTGAAAAAAGAAAATGTTCAGTTTTTACAAAGAGGCGGTTTATCTCCTGTCTTTTTGACCAATAACCAAAAAGCGGTTATCGAACAAGATTCTAATATCGTTATTTCTGAAGAGAGCGACCCTAAAAGAACTTTCCCGCACGACCCTCAAAACTTTCCAAATTGGACGGTGAATAATTATGGTCCTATAACCATTCCTGCGGCGGATGCAACGGTGCAATTAACTCCAGAAAATATAGCTTTATACAAACGTATAATTACCAAATACGAAGGGAACGATTTAGCTATAAATGGTTCTGAAATCAAAATAAATGGCGAAGTAGTCAACGAATATACTTTCAAAAGAGATTATTTCTGGATGATGGGTGATAATCGACACAATTCTGAAGATTCAAGGTATTGGGGTTTTGTGAGTGAAGAACACATCATTGGAAAACCGTTATTTATTTGGTTCTCTACGGACGAAGGAAACTTATTTAACGGGATTCGTTGGAATCGATTATTTACGAATGCAGAGAAGAAGGATTAATTCATCAAATTATTGATTACTATGAGTAAGAATTGTTTGTTTCAGAATTTGCAAGATTCCATTGCTCTCAAAAATAAGGTTTTTGAAGACAAAGAGTTAACGAGTCAGATTATATCAGTAGGAGAGATGTTGGTGGACACTTTTCAAAAAAATAAAAAAGTATTGTGGTGTGGAAACGGCGGTAGTGCTGCCGATGCTCAACACCTATCCGCAGAACTTTCGGGGAGATATTATTTTGATAGACCGCCTCTGTTTTCGGAAGCTCTCCACGTCAATACTTCTTACCTTACGGCAGTAGCCAACGATTATAGTTATGATGAAATCTACCGTAGATTGACCATAGCCATGGGAAATGAAGGAGATGTCCTTATCGGAATGTCCACTTCTGGAAACTCTCAAAACATCATTAATGCCCTCCAAGCAGCCAAAGAAAAAGGCATGCAAACCGTAGCTCTTATCGGTAAAGATGGCGGTAAAATGAAAGGAATTAGCGATTTTGATATTATCGTTCCTTCTGAAAATACCCCTCGTATTCAAGAAGTTCATATGCTGATTGGTCATTCTTGGTGTGAATATATTGAGGCAAGTTTGTTTG
>CALAJP010000005.1 GCA_937922815.1 uncultured Saprospiraceae bacterium | reverse complement strand
GCCGTTTTCGCAACGATTAATTGAAAAATCAAAACCTTGTTCTCCAAACTGCCATAACATTTTGGGACCTGGAATTGAGTAATACAAAGCCGTCAACATTTCTGTTCTTTCTAATGCGGTTTCAATATTTTTAAGATTATAATCGCCCGAAGAAAGCCCATGTTGTAAACTTTCGTACATCAACCTTTCTTCATCATGGCTTTCCATATAGCCTATCAAGTGTAATTCATTAATTCCTCTATCACTAGGCACCATTCCATTCAGGTTTCCAGTGCTTCCTCTAGCTACGTTTCTAAAATCGTGATTAATATTATTCCATAACATAAATCCATATTCTGAAAGTTCTTTTTCTTCACTTACTCCTCCCAAATGTTCCAAAATAACATAAGCATCACTATTTATAGCCACTATTGTATCGTAATATGCTTTTAGTGTAGCAATTCTTTGGTCGTCTTTTACATTCCATGCCCCCACGTCATTAGATTGTTTTTGTGTAAATCCTTTGGATAAGTCAAATCTATACCCATCTATATGGTATTCCTCTTGCCAAAAACGCAAACACTGATTTACATAATCAATTAAAGGTTGTGATTCGTGATTCAAGTCGAAACCAACATTAAAAGGATGCTTTGCAATAGGGTTAGCGTATGGAGAGTTTTCAGAAGGTCTATTATTGGTTTCATCCCAATATAACCTTGCCAAAGTGCTTTGTCCAAAAGCATGATTATAAACAACATCCAATATAACCGCAATATCAAGTGCATGAGCTGCGTCTACAAAAGCCTTGAAAGATTCCACATTTCCATAATATTTATCTAATGCCATGTGAAAAGAGGGGTTGTATCCCCAACTATCGTTGTTTTCAAATTCATTTACGGGCATCAATTGTATTGCATTGACTCCCAACCTTTTAAAGTATGATAATGTATCTTTTAAGTTTTCATAAGATGACTCTTCAAGGAAATCTCTCATCAATACCTCGTAGATATTCAATTTTGTTTTTTCCGTTTTATTGAAATTATCATTTTTCCAATCATAGGTTGGTGCTCCAGGTTGCAAAACACCTACTAATTGTGTTGTTTTTCCGTCTGGGTAAGCTGGAAAATCACTATTTACACTTGCAGGAATAGAACCGTCACTAAATCTATCCAAAATCAAAGTGCTATGTGGATCAGCCACTAAAAGGTTTCCTTCTACCAAATACTGAAACCCATATTGTTTACCTGACTCTAATCCCTCTATTTCTAACCAATAATATTCACCATCAGGTGTTCTTTTCATCAAGAAATCATCAGTTGGTGTCCAATCATTAAAATCTCCAACCACATGAATATAAGATTTATCTTTTGCATATAATTGAAGTAAAACACTGGTTTCCGAAGGGTAAAAAATACCGGCTTCGTTTGGTCTGGGTGCAGACTGTTCTACCACAGCATCTGCATTAGCCACCAAATAACTAAATGATAATGTATCGCTATTAGCTCCAGAAGTTATTTCGATTGAAATATTATGAAAACCTGATTGAGCAACAATAAATGAATCTAAGACCGTTCCTGTTTTTTGGAATAGAATTGCTTCATCTTCTTTTACCGTAAATGTAGCCGATTCCGATGCTTCCGCTTTTATGTTAATCATTTCATTTTCCGCAACCACTACCCTACTATCAGCTGGTTGAACTAATAAAGTAGAAAAACCACCTTGGGATATTGGCACAATAATATCTACATTACCTGTACCTTTTCCTTCTAAAGTACCATCTACATTTCTAAATACAAAATTCAAATGCGTTATGGCTTCATCCGCAGGAACCCCATAAAAATCGTCAATATTAAATGATAGTTCATATAAATTGGTACCTTTTCGTGTCATCTTAACATCAGGGTCATCAACCCCCCAGTCTGTTTTAACATATTTCCAATCCGAGTTGCTAGAACTTTGATCGGTTAATACTCCTGTGTGAGCGTAAACATCTCCTGTAAAGTCTTTTAATCCCATGCTACCTTGAGAAGCATCAAACGTAACCGTAACATCGTCGGAACGCGTCGGAAATGATGGGTTTAATGTTACTTGGGCTTGGATAATTGTAGAAATTACCAATGAGAGGACAAAGAAATAAGTCGTTTTCATAGTTATTTGAAATTGATGTCAATAAAAGTCTATTGTTTCATGAGGATGAAAACAACAGCTATTTACAAAAAGATAAACACATTTAAAATATGTGAATATCAATAAATTATTTTTTAAGAGAATTTTATATCTAACATCAATAATGCAATATAAGAATTTCGTCGCCAACGACAAAACTTTTAGAAAATTTGGCAAAGTGTGCCCAAATTCCGTAAATGATTTGCTATTTTGCGTTTTAAAAAAAATTTACAGCTAACTAATTCTATTTAATTGACTTAAAAAAATTTATTGATTAATGTCTACACTAATAATCTTAATATTCGTAATCGGTTATCTAGTAATCGTTTTCGAACATCCATTAAAACTTGACAAAACGGTTCCTGCATTATTGATGGGAGCATTAACTTGGGCGGCATTAGCTATTGGTTTCCATAGTGGCGCTATTGATGTAATTGACTCTCACGAACATGTATTTAGCCTAAAAGACATAATGGATCATTCTTCAAAGGAATATCATCTTGCTGAACATGGTTTAACCAATACTTTACTTCACCATTTGGGTAAGACTTCTGAAATACTTATCTTTTTAATTGGTGCTATGACTATTGTTGAAATAGTTGATTTGCATAGAGGTTTTGAAGTACTAAAAGGTGCTGTTAATACTCGTTCAAAGAAAAAATTATTATGGATTTTAGGTATTTTGGCATTTATCTTATCTGCTATTATTGACAACCTTACGGCAACAATCGTATTGGTCACATTACTACGAAAAATCATTCAAAACAGAGAAGAAAGGCTTTGGTTTGCAGGTATGGTAGTTATTGCTGCTAACGCAGGTGGTGCATGGTCTCCTATCGGTGATGTAACAACGACAATGCTTTGGATAGGGCAAAAGGTATCCGTAAGTGGATTAATTACCAATTTAGTTATTCCTTCTATTGTTTGTTTTGTAGTTCCTACATTTATCGCTTCTATGTTGCAGCCTTTCAAAGGCGAAATTACAGTTCCTGAACAAGATGATACCGAAGATGCTCAAAAATTGTTAAGTTCAAAAACGATGTTGTTTTTAGGCTTAGGAATGATTGTTTTCGTACCTATATTCAAAGTTGCAACGCACTTACCTCCATACTTGGGCATGATGTTAAGTTTGGGTGTTGTGTGGTTAGTATCTGAATATATCCATCCAGAGGAAGACTTCACCGATGAAAGAAAGCATTTATATTCTCCACATAAAGCATTATCAAGAATTGAGATGTCTTCAATCTTATTCTTTTTAGGAATTTTGATGGCCGTTACTGCTTTGGAAAGTTTAGTAATGTTGACTTCAGAAGGCTTAGAAGTGGGTACACTACGTTATGTGGCTGAATTAATTAACGAAGCCGTTCCTAATCAAAATATAGTCGCTATGTTACTAGGTGTTGCTTCGGCAATTATTGATAATGTACCTTTGGTAGCTGCTTCTATTGGAATGTACACTTTCCCTACGGATGATATGATGTGGCACTTTATCGCATTTACAGCTGGAACAGGTGGCTCGATGTTAATTATCGGTTCTGCGGCAGGTGTTGCAGCAATGGGTATGGAAAAAATTGACTTTATCTGGTACTTGAAAAATATTTCTTGGTTGGCAGCAACTGGATTTATACTTGGAGCAATTGTTTATATTGCTTGGGCGGGATTCTTAGGAATATAAATTCCGTTTATCTCAATAAAAAAGCCGTAGAGTTGAACAACTCTACGGCTTTTTTTATGGTTTATCACTACTAAGAATTACGAAGTTGCTCTACAATTAGCTTCTTCATTAGATTTTATATATTCTTTTAATTCAATACTGCCGTCGAATGCCAGATACCTATCATCCGATAGTAATTCAGAAACCAATACTGCATTGGTAGAATCACAAATAATACGTAACGCAAATAGTAAATTTATGTCATGTGTTATTCGCTCGTAGGTTTCAAAAAACTCTTTAGGCGTACTCATATTAAATTGCAATTGAAAACCTTCTTCAGACGAAGAAGCAGGTCTAGGTTGCTGATTAAATAGAGTATTGTATAAATAAAAATTCAAATATTTAATTTTAGAATCGATTGACATATAAATAGAATTTAACAATTCCACATTGCCATTTCGTTCTGCATATCGTTGTGTACTCTCCATCATTTTGTTTCAAATAAAAGTAAGCAAATCATTTAGTATAGGAGGATTACTTAATACTATTGAATAATCGTACCAAATAAATACTCCGCACTTCATTTGTTCCTTTGATTGTGACACATTTTAATGATATACCTCACACATTACCAACTAAAAACCAATAAATTATAGTTCAAATTTGTAACAATATTACGGGCTAAAATTATTTTACAACAATATTAACCATTCTTTTAGGTACAACAATAACTTTTACTACGTTTTTACCTTCTATCCATTTTTGAATATTTTCATCAGCCAAAGCCATTTTTTCAATCTCATCTTTCGTCGCAGTAGCAGAAAAACTTGCTACGGCACGCTTCTTTCCATTGATACTCAATGGGTATTCGAAAGCGTCTTCTTCTAAATGTTTCGCTTCAAAAACAGGAAAATCGGCTGTATGAACAGAAGTAGTATAACCTAATGTTTCGTAAAGTTCTTCGGCAACAAAAGGTGCAAACGGAGCTATTAATTTAACAAAGTCTGTTAAAACTTCTTTGTTATTACATTTGTTTTGTTTCAATTCATTTACACAAATCATAAATGTACTGATACAAGTATTGAATGAAAAACGTGCTATATCGTCATGCACTTTCTTAATACAGTTGTGTAAAGACTTTAAATCCTTAGGGTCAGGTTTACCATCTTTTAACAGTAAAACGTCTGTTTCGTTGTAAAATAATGACCATAATTTTCTAATAAATTTAGAAACACCGTCGATACCTTTTGTATCCCAAGGTTTATCTTGGTTGATTGGGCCCAAGAACATTTCATACATTCTGAAACAATCCGCTCCGTATTTAGCAACGACATCATCAGGGTTTACAACATTAAAATATCTTTTAGACATTTTCCCAACCTCAGAATGGGTTACAAACTTGATAGAACTATCATTCAAATCTAACTCTCCAGATTCATTTTTAAAAATAGCCCCTTCAAATTCAGGTCTCCATTTCATAAATGATTGCAAACCTTCAGCGGATAAGTATGAATTTGCAGTTCCATAATCAGAAACCATATCCACATGAACAGGAATTTTTACAACTTCGTCTTCTGCATATTTATCAGCAATTGATTCACAAACAAAAACCGCAGTACTTCCTTTTTTATCTTTCAATAAATTAATAGTCTCAACTACTCCCTGAATCATTCCTTGATTAATCAATTTTTTGAATGGTTCTTTTGTTGGAACAACCTCTAAGTCGTAAAGGAATTTGTGCCACATTCTTGAGTACAACAAATGCCCTACAGCATGTTCTGTTCCTCCAATATACAAATCTACATCTTGCCAATAGTCGATTGCTTCTTTACTCGCTAGTGCATCGTTGTTATTCGCATCCATATAACGAGTAAAATACCAACTTGAACCTGCAAAACCAGGCATAGTATCTGTTTCTCTCTTTCTTCCGTTATGATTTACCCATTCCGTTAACCTCGCCAAAGGAGAGCGTCCATCAGGAGATGGTTTGAAGTCCTTTAACTTTGGTAATTCCAATGGTAGTTGGTCTTCATTCAATGCATAAGCGACACCATCTTCATCATATTCTATTGGAATCGGTTCGCCCCAATATCTTTGTCTAGAATAGATTGCATCACGCAATTTGAAATTAGTTTTGGCTACTCCGATACCAATATTTTCTATTTCTTGGTGCATTTTTTCAATAGCCTCCAACACTTCCATTCCGTCTAAGAAGTCAGAATTTATCATTTTCCCAACCTTATCGTTTCTCGTAGCTCCTGGATAATCTGATTTGTCAATTACGTCAATAATTTCCAACCCAAATTTGTCAGCAAAACG
>CALAJP010000004.1 GCA_937922815.1 uncultured Saprospiraceae bacterium | reverse complement strand
TGGATTAAAAATGTTCTTTTTACTTCACCCTTCGTCAAGTACTCATCTTAATACCTATGGGTATTAGATTCCGTGCTTTCCTTGATTGAAATAAAAATTCCTGTTTTTTCTCTCATACAATCCAATTCGTAATAATATCTAATGTTAAATCATAGATAGTAAAGAATAGTTTTTATTATACTCCGCAAATTTACTTAAATTCGCAATTAATTTTCATCTGTTTATCTTTTTATGTAAACAGATACGGTTAACCCTAATGAAATGTATCGTTTTATGAGTGGTTAATTCTTTATTATTATAATTCAATTATCAATAGACATTTTGTTATGCAATTATTAGATGGTAAATATCTATCAGGCGTTTTGGTTGAAGAAGTAAAAGTAAGAGTAGCACAACTAACCGAAAAAGGGGCAAAAGTCCCAGGTCTTGTTGCCCTTTTAGTAGGCGAAAACCCTGCAAGTCAATCTTATGTTCGTAACAAAATGAAGTTGTGCGAAAAAGTAGGTTTCCAATCCAAAACCATTAGACTAAATGCTGATATTAGTCAAGAAGATTTGCTTTTAGAAGTGAAGAAACTCAATGAAGACCAAAATGTGGACGGTTTTATAGTTCAATTACCATTACCTAAGCATATCAACGAAACAGAGGTCACATTAGCGATTGACCCTAAAAAGGACGTTGACGGTTTCCATCCCATTAATTTCGGAAAAATGGCACAGGGTTTACCTTGTTTTTTGCCTGCTACTCCGTTTGGAATTTTGCAATTTTTAGAGAGATACAATATTGATGTTTCGGGTAAAAAGTGTGTCGTTTTGGGTAGAAGTAATATCGTAGGTTCACCCATTTCTATTCTTTTGAGTCGCAAGGCAACTCCAGGGAATGCCACGGTTACTTTGTGCCACAGCCGCACCAAGAACATCGAAAAATATACTCAAGAAGCTGATATAATCGTAGCCGCATTAGGAATACCGAACTACCTAAAAGCCGATATGGTCAAAGAAGGTGCCGTTATTATTGATGTTGGAATCAATAGAATTGAGGATGCTAGTCGCAAAAGTGGTTATAAATTAGTGGGAGATGTAGATTTTGAATCGGTTGCTCCTAAATCAAGTTTTATCACTCCTGTGCCTGGTGGTGTAGGACCTATGACTGTAATGTCTTTGATTATGAATACGATGTTAGCTGCTGAAAATCGCTAAATCTTTATTTATATCTTAAGCGTTTCGTTTACTAATTTGTCTAGAATAAATAACGATTCATAGACTTGAATACCTGTGTCAAAAAAATATTTTTTTCTTTGATATAGAATTTTTTCTATGCCACTTATTCTAATTTTTTCTCGTTCGGGCAACGTCCATGAGTCGGGGCTTCCATTTACTAATAAAAATAGATTATCATTTGAGGTAGAAAAATTGACTTTTGGTAATGTTAAATCGTTTTTGGTAAATTTGTTTCTGATAAAGTCAATTTTCGATTGGAGGTGTATATATTTTTTTTGCAAATTAGAAACTTCAATAAAATAACTATTGTACTGAGACAACTCCTTTTTCCAATTATCAATCTTTTGAGAATTTCTAATTTTCTGAAACGAATTTCCTTTTCTTTTATCATTACTGCTTTTAAACGAGTTAGATAAAACATCGGGCTCAATCCCTTCACAAAGCGGTGTTTCATCTAATTGAACCAACTTCAAATTAGTTATTTTGGCAAAACCATAATTAATAGTATCAGAAAAACTCTCGCTTAAATCAATAAAGGTCTGAACAGTACCTTTGCCATATGTTTCTTCGCCAATAACAATAGCTTTGCTGTTCAGAGATAGGGCACTCACAAATATCTCCGCGGATGATGCTGTATTGTTGTCCACCAACAAAACAAGAGGTTTTTTCCATATAGGCGAAAAATCGCTCGTTACATATTTCGTGGCATCTATTCCTACTAAATTAATAATAGTATCGCCTTTGTTTAGGAACAGTCCAGCCGATTTTTTGCATTCTGCTAAATTTCCTCCCCTATTATTTCTGATGTCTAAAACGAGTCCATCTAAATTGGGGTTAGATGCCAATTCATTTTTGAGCCAAGTTGAAGTCTGAAAACTACTATCACTAATAAATACAGGAATTTTCAAATAGCCATACTCCTTTCCCTCTTTCTCAAAAGTGGCTAGATGATAGTTAGAATTTTTAAAAGAAATATTCTCTCGAATTATTTCTATCGTATCTATTTTATCTTTTCTTTGGATTTCAAAAAAGACAGAAGTGCCTACTTTTCCAACAATTAATTTATTAACTACATCCAAGTTTTTATCAAAAGTTGGACATAGTTCAAATTTTGTTTCCCCAATTTTTTTGATAATATCACCCTTCATCAACCCAACTTCATAAGCAGGAGCATGTTCTAAAACTTTTGCTATTTTGACATAATTTCCGTCATGCTGAGTAAGGATTCCTACACCTGAAAAATTACCCTTAAAATCGTTTCGTTTAAAGTTGTTTATTGAAGTACTTAAATAGTCCGAATTTCTATCATACTGCTTTACAATTGATGACATATAGGCGGTAAAAACAGCCTTCTGGTTCGTGTATTTTTTTAATTCATGGTAGTATTTATCAATTACACCTTTTTTTACTTCTTCAAAAATTTCTTCTATTAATAGGTTAATATCAATCGCATCACTATCGAGAATATCTTCAGAATATTTCAATAAAATAAAATTGTGAATATCGTGCTGGATTTGTCTAACAAACTTATCTCTCAATTCTTTTTTTGAGCGAGCAAAACTATTTTTTGAATATGTAATTCCTACACTTTTTTTCTCTATTCTGTAAAAGTCTTCGACAGTAATAGAATTCCATATCAATTTATTTCGTGGTAAATACTGTTGTAAAAGGTATGTTATTTCATTCGTAAAATTAAACTTGGCGTACAAATATTGATGATGAATTTTATTTCTAAACTTATTGAGGTACAGCATCTCATTGTGCGTAAGAACTAAGGGTAATTCTAGTTTATTGAAAATTAATTCATCAAAAACCTCGTTAGAAAATTTTTCATCTATATTCGGTATATCCACATGAATTTGTTGTAGCAAATTCTTGACCGCAGTCTGCGTGTTTTTTTGATACCGAAGCTCAGATGTTGTTTGAGAATAGCAATAGAACGAACAAGCAACAATAATACATGTTACCATTTTTATTCTCACAAAAAATAGTTTTCTCACAAAAAAAATTTTGATAAAATCAAAATACGCTACAAATATGATTAGACACGAAAAAGGGTAAAATGCTGTGCTATATTTTTAAACGATAATCAAAAAAAATTGTTTGGTATCTATTAGACAAAAAATTTAGTTGCAAAACAAAGCTAGAATTAGATACTATTATGAATGGAATTGTATGAGTGAAATAAAAAGAACCTTTTTATCTATATGAATTCATTCGCAATAAGGTCTAATACATCATATTTTATTTTTTAGTCGCTTCATATATTAATATCGGTGTAATTTTTCTACATTTATTTTTTTGTAACGAATAGACATTATTACGAATTGGGTTGTATGAATGAAAAAATAAGAACATTTCATACATATGAATTGATTCATAATAAGGTCTAATATTCTAAGTTAATTAAAAACGAATCCCTATGTCCTATTCTAGTATGCGAGCATGTGCTAATGATTTAGAAAAAAATGGCAAACTTATTCGAATTAAAACCGAATTAGACCCAAACTTAGAAATAGCGGAAGTTCATAGAAGAATTTATGACAATAAAGGCCCTGCCCTATTATTTGAAAAAATTAAAAATAGCCCCTTTCAAGGAATTTCAAATATTTATGGAACGCCTGAAAGAACTGATTTTATATTTAGGAAAACGATTGAAAGAGTAAAAAAAGTTATTGAACTGAAAGCTGACCCCAGTAATCTATTGAAAAACCCATTTCGGTATCTAACTGCCCCATTTACAGCACTGTCGGCACTACCTAAAAAGGCATTTTTCAATCAACCCGTAAAATATCAACAAACCAGTATTGACAAGTTGCCACAGATTATATCATGGCCAATGGACGGAGGTGCTTTTATTACGATGCCTCAAGTTTGTACTTTACCCCCTAATACTTCCAGTCCAATGAAAACCAATATTGGTATGTATAGGATACAATTATCAGGTAATGAATATGAAATGAATAAAGAAATAGGGTTGCATTATCAACTCCATCGAGGCATTGGTGTTCATCATAACCAATATAATCAATCTGACAAACCATTCAAGGCATCAATTTTTGTAGGAGGTCCACCTTCTCATGCATTTAGTGCCATAATGCCTCTTCCTGAAGGCTTATCAGAAATGACTTTTGCAGGTATGTTGGCCAATAAACGTTTCAAATATAGCATCGAAAATAATGCAGTGATTTCTAGTGATGCCGATTTTGTAATTACAGGTACAGTAGTAAAAGGTAAAAAGAAACCAGAAGGTCCATTCGGTGACCACTTGGGATATTATAGCCTTACGCACGACTTTCCTTATATGATAGTCGATAAAGTATATCATCGAAAGAATCCACTTTGGCATTTTAGTGTAGTCGGAAGACCTCCTCAAGAAGATTCTAGTTTTGGATATTTGATACACCAATTAGTAGAAGATTTGACCAGCCAAGAATTTCCTGGAGTTAAAGAAATTCATGCTGTAGATGCCGCAGGTGTTCACCCGCTTTTATTAGCTATTGGTAGCGAAAGGTATATGCCATTTCGAGAAAAAAAACCAGAAGAAATATTAACCCAAGCCAATAGAATTATTGGTAGTGGTCAAACCTCGTTAGCCAAATATTTAATTATAGCAAACCAAGAAAATCAATTAACGACAAAGAATATTGATAAATTCTTTGAGCATGTTCTTGAACGAATTGATTGGACAAGAGACTTACACTTTCATACCAACACGACTATTGACACGCTAGATTATAGCGGCGATGGGTGGAATTCGGGTTCGAAAGTCGTTATGGCATGTTGTGGAGAAAAATTAAGAACATTAGGCACAGAAATTCCCCGAGATTTAAATTTACCTATGGGGTTTACAAAGGTGTCCATTCCTTTGCCTGGTGTTTTAGCGATACAATCTCCACCCCATAATAATGAAACCGCCGCAGATATTCAATCGACATTAATAGAGTATTTATCAACCCAACCCATCGACAATTTCCCTTTAATAATAATGGTTGACGATAGTTCTTTTACTGCTCAATCCATTAATAATTTTGTTTGGGTCACATTTACAAGGTCGAACCCATCTAAAGATATTCGAGGAATAGAAGAATTTCAAAAAGATAAACATTGGGGCTGCAAAGGTTCTTTGATAATTGATGCTAGAATTAAAAAACACCATGCTCCAGAACTAATTCCCGATAAAGAGGTTTCGAAGAAGGTAGATAAGCTATTTAGTAAAGGTGGAGAGTTATACGATGTTTTCCCCTCGCAGTTTAGGCTTTAGGTCATATTCAAAAACAATATTGTAACAACTTTTTTACAACTACTACGTTAATTATAATGACTCCAAATAACTAATTTTGAGAATTAATTTAAATTCACAGATTTGAAAACCATATATGAGTATACAAAGTGATATACAAAGTCAGTTTACTAATTCTCTCCAAATGACATTAGTTAATATTGAATACACCAGTGATTGGCTTCACAGGAAAATACTTCCTATATTAGAAAAACATCAACTCAATATGTTGAGTTTTAATATCTTGAGGATACTAAAAGGCAAACAGTTCGAATCTATTTCCTACGATGAAATATATTCTGTTTTTATGTACAAATCTCAAGATATGCAACATGTACTCAACCAACTTCTTAACTACAACTTGATAGAAAGTCCTAAACATAATATATACAGAATTACGGACAAAGGTTTTAAAATTGCCTTAGAGGCAATTAGAGATGTTGATAAAAACATGCTCAATGTCGGTTCGTTAACCAATGAAGAAAGTATTCTTTTAAGTAAACTATTAGATAAGCTTCGCTCTTGAAATAAAATTTAACATAATTATACATTATATCCTTTCAATTTTTTAATTTTATTATATTGTTGGTTACTCAAACTTACTTATTCTATACTAAAATATAAAAATTGAACCCAGACCTTAATCCTAATATTGACAACCTAAAGCCAGAAGATATTCAGATTGAAAAAGCACTAAGACCGCTTACTCTTTCCGATTTTTCGGGGCAACCTCAGATTGTTGAAAATCTAGATATTTTTATTCAAGCCGCCAAATTGAGAAAAGAAGCCTTAGATCACACCTTGCTTCACGGGCCTCCTGGTTTAGGAAAAACGACCCTATCTCATATTATCGCCAACGAACTAGGGGCTGGTATGAAAATGACTTCGGGGCCAGTATTGGAAAAACCTGGCGACTTAGCGGGACTGCTCACCAATCTTGAAGATGGAGATGTTTTATTTATTGATGAGATTCACCGACTCAACACCATTGTCGAAGAATACCTGTATTCCGCTATGGAAGATTTCAAAATTGACATCATGATTGATAGTGGACCCAATGCACGTTCTATTCAGATTGCACTTGCTCCATTTACCTTAGTCGGTGCCACCACCAGAATGGGCTTATTAACAGCTCCTATGAGAGCCAGATTTGGAATAAATTGCCATCTAGATTATTACAACGTAGATACACTTCAGAAAATAATATTACGTTCTGCTAATATTCTTCAAACCCCAATCACTGATACTGGAGCTAAAGAACTGGCTTCTCGGAGTAGAGGAACGCCTAGAATTGCGAATGCATTATTGAGAAGAATGAGAGATTTTGCCCAAATCAAAGGTAACGGAACTATCGATTTAACCATTACTAAAATGGGACTAAAGGCTCTTAATGTTGATAATTACGGATTAGACGAAATGGATAACCGCATATTGAATACCATTATTGATAAATTTAAAGGGGGACCCGTTGGATTAAGTACCATTGCCACTGCCGTTAGTGAAGAAAGTGGAACCATTGAGGAAGTTCATGAGCCTTTTCTTATCATGGAAGGTTTTATTCAACGTACCCAACGAGGTCGAATTGTTACCGAAAAAGCATACAAACATTTAGGTAAAATAATGCCAACACAAGAAAATACATTATTCTAATAAAAATTATACAATGAAAAAAATAGTTAACGCTACCAATGGAGCACCTCCCGTAGGGCCATACAACCACTCTACCAATTTCAACGGCATGATATTTCTATCTGGTCAAATCGCTATTAATCCCGAAAACGGGGAATTAGTTACAGCCAACATAGAAGATGAAACGCATCAAGTAATGAAAAATATTAAATCAATATTGGACGCCAACGGTGTAGGCTTTGAAAATGTATTAAAATGCTCGATTTTTGTAAAAGATATGGCAAATTATGAACGCATCAATGCAGTATATGCTACATATTTTGACGAAAAGACAGCTCCTGCAAGAGAATTAGTAGAAGTATGTACGCTGCCTAAAAATGTAAATATCGAAATATCAACTATCGCTTGCAAATAACGTAACAGAGTAAACCTGCTTATAATTACTCTGTCCAATGGTTTAACGTTTGAACAAAAATATAATGATTTTCTAGTTACTATATCATGATTTCATTAGATAGGTTAAACAATTCCATTGGGTAGAGTACCTTAAAAGTATCCCGTACAAATAGGTTTCTGACTTTTTTAAACTCCCTTTTCGTAGTGCTTAGTTTTAGTGTACTGCATGGCTCTTCACATTTCATAAAAAAAGAGAATTAAAAAGCAATGTACTTTCCAATTCTCTTTTGGTAACAATTTTTGTTTAGGTATTCAGGCAGTCTATCTGTCCTCTAATTAACCCAAAACCTACTGTAAAGTGTATGAATCTTATCTTTTTGTTTGTTCATGATAATTTCATTATACCTCTTTTATTTTTGGTCAACTTCTGTTGGACCAGAATAAATATCTTCATCAGGAAGATTTTTAGGTGCTTGATAAGGGCGATTAATAGTAGGTTCTGTAGGGTCTTCACTAAATATGTCTATGTCCTCAAACCTTGAAACATTATCGAGTGTTTCAAGATCAGCTTCAGGAAATGACATAGCTTTCTCTCCTGGGCTAACTAGCGTTGGTCTATCAGCATCATCGTCCGAACAAGAGATAAATGTCATCGTCGCAAAAGCACAAGTAAATAGTAGTGTGTGTTTTAATAATTGCATAAAAATTAAAATTAAATCGGTTTATTAGTTAATAAAAATTAAAGAGCTTTTAAACTCACAAATCCTATTAATCAAATACGATGCCACTTCGTCAATGTCAATTATTTTTATGCTATTGGATAAAAAGAAGATTACTAGATATGCTCCTGCTTGGTAAGAAAAAGCGTATTGCTCACTAAAGATATAATTATAAAATCATCTTGTACATACGTAATATTTTACAACCCTACCGCTTTTTGGCAATCAGTACAGATGTAATATTTTACGTCTCTTATTATCTGCTTTTGAAGG
>CALAJP010000003.1 GCA_937922815.1 uncultured Saprospiraceae bacterium | reverse complement strand
TACTTTTAATTCATTTTTCACAAAATCGTAAGCCGTTTTATTGCTTTTTTGGTCAATTAGTTCTGGTAACTGTACTAAAATAAATTTACGATTGCCCCCATCTTCTGCGTTGAGTTGCATTACTGCATCTCCAGTTGTGCCAGAACCCGCGAAGAAGTCTAGAATAATATCATTGTCATCAAGTTTTGTGTATGATATAAACTTTTTTAATAGTTCTGTTGGTTTAGAATTATTGAAGATTATTTTTTTATCAAAAAACCCTTTAATCTCATTTGTACCTTTCGTGTTTAGTAGGTTTAATAATAGATTTTTATGTGCAGCAGAACGTTCAATAGGCTTATTTTCGTTATCCACAAATAAATAGTTTTTGTAGTATATTGCCCAACCGTTATTTTTAGAATTTGATTTTTTTATTTCAATAAAATCATTTTCAATTCCCCACTTCACCTTTTTTTCGCTCCATTTCCATATCCAACCATCATTAAAATATTCTGTTCTGCCATTGGGAAATGCCATAGTGCCATCTGGACATTTAATGCCATAATTCATTGAATCACTATAATTTAAACCACCTCTATCTAAATTATCAATATAATGATTTCCTCTTTCTGTTAGATGTTTATCTTTCAATTTGTATCTCTTAGAATCAAAAGAATCAAAGTTTTTAGTGAAAGTTTCATCACATAAATTTTTATTTTTACTATATGTTATAATATTTTCTGTTATTGTTGCAATACCTGTTGCATCCGAAGCTCCTGTTTTTTTTTGCCAAGAAAATTGAGTTACAAAATTCTCCTCACCAAAAACTTCATCCATCAATAAGCGCAGTTGTGCAACCTCATTATCATCAATAGAAATAAAAATTACGCCATCTTCTTTGAGTAGCTGTTTGGCAATATATAATCTTGGGTACATAAATGTTAACCAAGCAGAATGTGAGTTGCTTTTACTTTGTGTAAAATTCAGTATGCGTTTGGCACGTTCTTCGTTTATACCTGCCAATTCCATAAGAGTAGGCACATCAAATTTTCTATCATCAGCATATACAAAACCATCACTACCTGTGTTGTAAGGCGGGTCTATGTATATCATTTTTACTTTTTCATAATAGGCATTTGATAAGTGTTTTAGCACTTCTAAATTGTCGCCTTTTATGAGTAAGTTTTCAGCGTTTGCGTTTTCTGGTTTTTTGTTATGGGTTTCATCTTCTTTTAATAGCGTAGTGGTTTCGTCTGTAGCTAATAAACGAGCATAAGATTTACCTAACCAATCCATTCCGTAGCTTTCTTTAGAGAAGTTGATTTCGTTTTTTGAAAGTTGTGTTTTGAATTTTTCAAAGTCAAAATCTCCGCTTTTATCAAAACAGTTTGGGAAGTTTTGTTTAAGTATCTCCAAATCCTTGTTTGGTGGTTGTATGTTGCCTGTTACTTTTTGTTTTTTACTCATCTTATTTCCCAATATTATTTTCGATATCTACTAACAAGTCTTTTGCGTTTACTTGAAGTATTTCAGCTATTTTGTATAAGTCTTCTAAACTCGGTTGTCTTTTGTTTCTTGCGTATTCATTAATGGTCGGATAACTTTTGTCCATTTTTTCAGCAAGCCAAGTTTGACTAATTCCTTTGTCTTTTAAAACTTCTTTTATTCGGTTCATTTTAAACCTTTTTATAATTCGGATGAAAGATAGTAAAAGTTCATTATTTAGTAACGAAAATATTCATTGTATTATCAGAGTTGGCGTAAAAAAGCAAGTTATTTTTGTTTTGATGTGTTTGCCCTAATTTTGGATTGAAGCCACTATGCATTCTGGAATTAAATGCTTTATCCCTTACAGTATCCAACTCACTTATATCCAAACAAAGCCTTCAAAACCTTGCTCATCTCCATCAAAAAAATCATTTACAACTGATTACCCGATTCTTTATAAAGCAATGCGGTAACTACTTGCCCTACGGCTCTTAATGTTTTCTTATCAATAACATCCATATTGTCATCATGTGTATGCCAATAGTGTCCGAAAGTTTGATTGGTATTAGCTGGTAAATTGATGATGTCTACCATAGGAATTTGAGCGTATTTCATTACAAAAACGTGGTCATCTGTGATAGCAGGACCTCTCGCATCAACAAAATAGTTTCCATAGCCCATTTTCTTTGCCAATGGCCATATTTTACGAATTATTCTACCTGCATTGGCTAACGAATTTCCTTCGTGTGGAAATCGTGCATTAGCAGAACCTACCATATCTAATAAAACCCCATAATCAGGTTTGTAATTAGGTGTGTGTATATTTTTTGCCCAATATTGAGAACCGATACACCAATAGTTTTCGTCAGACTTTGGTTTGCCCTGATCTTCAACATCAAAGAAAATAATATCAATCCCTAAATCAATAGGGTTGTTTTGGATAACTCTCGCTATTTCCATCAACACTCCTACCCCTGAAGCACCATCGTCCGCCCCCAAAATAGGTTTGTCTTGATCTTTTTTATCATGGTCTGCAATCATTCTCGAATCCCAATGAGCCGCTAACAAAATTCTTCTTGGATTATTTTTATTAATTTGAGCGATTACATTTGTTCCTACCACTTTTTTACCTGTATAAAGTTCCGTATCAAAATCTTGCATAATCACCTCTGCACCAAAGCCTTCCATTTTCTTTTGCATCCAAACCTTACAAGCTTCATGAATTTTAGAACCAGGAACACGAGGCCCCATTTCCACTTGCTGTTGAACATATAAATAAGCAGAGTCTCTATCGAATTTAGGTATTTTTACTTGCTTAACTTCAACCTTAGGTTTCGTTGCTTTTCTTTCAGGTGTTTTTTCGCTTTTACAAGAGAACATGATTAAAGCTAGTCCTAAGCCTAAAAGAATATTGTTATTTTTGATTAAGTTTTTCAACATCGTTATTTGATTTCGTTTCGTGTGTTTTTATATTAATTCAGTGTCCAACTGGTTCCTTCTTTCCCATCTTTCACTACAATTTTTGCATTCGTTAGATGTTCACGGATTTTATCCGCAGTTCCCCAGTCTTTGTTGGCACGAGCATCCGCTCTCATTTCCAACACCAAGTTCATTACTTTATCCAATGTACCATGAGCAGAATTATCGGTTTCGTCTTGCAATCCAAATACATCAAATATAAAATCGTGGAATAATTTTTCTGTCTGTCTTAGACGCTCTTCGGTCACCTCGTTTATCGGCATTTTTTTATCCGCCAAGCTATTCACTATGGTTACAATTTCAAACATTTTAGCCAATGCTTTCGGTGTATTGAAATCATCGTTCATTTCCTCAGGAACACCATTGACCAATTTCAACAAATCCGCATCAATGCTTCCTGCTTTACCTTTGGGACTTGTTAATTTTGTCAAGGTTTTATAACCTTCCATTAGTCTTTTATAGCCTTTTTCAGCTGCTGCCAAAGCTTCGTCAGTCAAATCTAAAGTACTTCGATAATGAGATTTAATCATAAAAAACCGAATAGACATCGGGCTATAAGATTTAGATAGATGTTCGCTTTCACCCGTCAATAATTGAATAGGAGTAATCGTATTTCCATCTGATTTAGACATCTTACGTCCATTCATCAATAACATATTCGAGTGTAACCAATAATTGGCTGGATGACATCCACAAGCTCCTACATTTTGAGCAATTTCGTTTTCATGGTGTGGAAACTTCAAATCTCCTCCTCCTCCATGGATATCAAATCTTTTTCCTAGATATTTGGTACTCATCGCTGAACATTCTAAATGCCAACCTGGAAAACCGACAGACCAAGGAGAATCCCAACGCATCAAATGACTCTCATCTGCTTTAATCCAAATCGCAAAATCGGTTGGATTGTTTTTTTCGCTCTGGTTTTTCAAATCTCTTGTTTCGACCAACAAATCTTCTATTTTTCTACCCGAAAGAATACCATATTCTTTTTGAGAAGCATGATATTTAGGCGTATCAAAATATACGGAGCCATTTTTCACATAAGCAAGCCCATTATCAATTATCTGTTGAATCATTTCTATTTGCTCATAAATATGCCCTGTTGCTCTAGGTTCGATATTTGGCTTTTTCGTATTCAATAGATTCATCATTTCATGAAATCCATTTGTATAATGTTGAGCAACTTCCATGGGTTCCAACTGCTCTAATCTAGCTTTTTTGGAAATTTTATCCTCCGCTCCGCTGTCTGCATCCCCTTCCAAATGCCCAACGTCTGTTACATTTCTAACATATCGAACTTTGTATCCATTATGCAACAAGTATCTATAAATAATATCAAACCCTACAAAAGTTCTACAATTGCCTAAATGCACATCGCTATACACCGTAGGTCCACAAACATACATGCCAATATAGCCTTCAGTAATGGGAGTAAATACTTCCTTTTCTCTAGTCAAACTGTTGAATAATTGTAATTCTTTTGCCATGGTTTAATTTAATATTTTATAAAATCGTTTGAGCTACTATAACGCTAAAACGTAAAGAAAAATCTCAAATTTTTCACTTTTTTTTGTTTTTATGCAAAAAATCAATGCGTTAGCAAAAGTAGTAATTTGATAGGACTGTTGGAATACTTTTTTCATCTTAACCCTTTTTTCACATTCATTTTATAAATTAGTCCGTTATATACTTATAAACTAAAAAAATTAAATTGACTAACGCTATTTATGAAACATATTTTATTTATTTCTGCTTTATTAATCACCATCCTTTTTTCAGCTAATTCAATTTTTGGACAAAACAGTGATGCGTCAATGAAAACCATAGAGGATAGTATCAATACGTTATCTATTCCAATGATAGAAAGTATCGAATATTCTATTCGAAAAAATTCAAGCGATAAAATTGATGCACTTTTAAGCTTAGCCTTGGAAGAAGAAAATTCATTTCAATACTCTTTTGATAGTTTGACTAGCATATCTATTCAATATCCACAAGATAGTAGTTTTCGTTTTTTTACGTGGCAACTCATGAATAGTCCTGACGATTTCAGCTATGGCGGCTATGTTCAATTAGAAGACAATAGCTATATTAAGTTGTCTGATCAACATTATAATTACAATGATGCCGAATTTGAAAGAGGAAATAAAGACCATTGGTACGGAGGTTTAGTATATAAAATACATCAGTTTAAAGGCACAGAAGGCAACGAATATATGTTGTTTGGGTATCATGAAAAGAATAGAGCTTCTAAAGAAAAATACTTAGACTTTATTTATTTTGAAGATAATCAATTAGTTTTTGGGAAACCTTTATTAGTAGCTTCAAAAATGAGCACGAACCATCCTAGTGAAAAATTGAGGCATGTGTTAAATTATTCGGCAGAATCCAGACTAAAACTAAATTTTGATCCTCAGTGGAATGCTATTATTTATGACCATACCGTTCCTATGAATACAAGTTCAATCAATCCTGTCCTTATTCCAGATGGCACTTACGAGGGCTATCAACTAAAAGAAGGGAAATGGGAACATATAGAAAAGATGTTCCACGAAACGTTGGACGAAGCACCAAGACCTAAACCCGTATTAGGTAATAAACAAAAAAATATTTTTGGAAATTAACCTACATCAGTATCTCAGAATATTGAAACTTTTTTGATGATTTTTAAGTTAGATAGTTAGTAACAAAGTGAATCTACCCCCTTTTACCATTACTAACAAAACATCAACTATTCAAATTGAGAAAAAACTTAAATATTCTAATCACTGGTCCTGAGTCTTCAGGCAAAAGTACCTTGGCAAAACAATTAGCCGTATACCTTAACGCTAAATTAATTCCTGAATTTTCGAGAGAATATTTAAATAAAATAGGAAGAAAATACGAATCATTTGATTTGATAAAAATAACCGAGAAACAACAGTTAATTCATAAAGAAAATACTAAACTTAGTGTTCCTTGCATTTTCGACACAGGTGCTTTATGTACAGAAATATGGTGGGAAGATAAGTTCCCTACACTAAATGTACCCCAAATAATTGTTGATACGGTTAAAGAAATTAAATACGATGTAATTTTTTTATGCAAACCCGATATTGATTGGGTGTACGACCCTTTCAGAGAAAACCCAAACGACAGAGATAGGCTTTTTGATATTTATAAATCTAAATTAGATACTCTAAAGAAAAACTTCACCGTTGTAGAAGGAGATAGAGAAGTAAGATTAAAAACGGTTTTATCTTCTGTTAGAAAATTCGTTTTTGAAGACAAGTCGGCAGTAAAAGTTTCTTAAATTAAAATGGCTTCAATTCGAATAAATTAACCACAAAAACGTCTAATTTTAGCTGATTCCTGATTTCTTTACGTTTGTTATATGCTTTGTCTCTAGACAGATATGGGCCAACAATAATTTTAAAAATTTCTTTTCCTTGGTTTTCTTTATCGACATGAATCATAATATTGGTCAAACCAAAATCTCTTAATTCTGCTGCACGGATAATGGCATTTGTATAGTTTTTATAAAAACCAATTTGAACGCCAAAGCCCTCGAACCTTGCCGTTTCAATATTCAGTTTATAAAGCCCTTGATCAACTCTCTTTCTAACTTTGGGCTTAGGTTTGGTGGTAACTTTCTTTTTTGTCGAAGAAGTTCCTTTACTATTCAAAACCGTATTGCTATTGGGATTAGATGTTTTAATGTCGGATGGTTTGGTAACCTTTTCTTTTTGTGTCACCACAGGTTTGGTCACTTCTACTCTTGGTCCTTGTGTGGCGTTAGCATCATAGAAGCGGCCAGGTTTTCCATTTTCTAAAACAGTAATACTTACATCGGTTATCCCATCTCTTGTCAAACCTAATTTTTCTGCCGCAACTCTTGACAAATCTACAATTCGACCTTCAATAAAAGGTCCTCGGTCGTTGATTCGTACTTCAATAGATTTATTATTATCTATTCTTGTTACCTTAATGATAGTTCCGAATGCTAATAACTTATGAGCTGCGGTAAACGCATTTTTATTATATTTTTCGCCCGAAGCAGTGAGTCTACCATGGAAATTATCAGAGTAAAAAGACGCTTCACCAATTTCTTGTGCGAGTAAAAATGATGATGAAAGTACGAGAGCAATGGCAAGAAAAATGTCCTTTAGCATATTCTAAATATATTTATATTTGAAATGGTTGTTTTAATGTACTGCTTCTTCTCGAGCAACCAGTCTTTTTAACTGAAAACCGCTTTTTTTCATCAACCTAAGAACACCTTTTTTACCGCCCAAATGCCCCGCACCTATAGCAATAAAATATTTATTACCTTCTTCTAGCTGAGCAATTCTATCCGCCATGATTATATTTCGATTATAAATCAATAGCTTTCTTAGCCCTCCTGCTTGTTTTTTAGAATATTGGAACAATTTATTGACATCCGCATTCAGGTATAATTCGAGTAGTTTTTTAGTGTTCTTTTTGATTTTGGACCAGTTTTTTGCTAATTTCAATAATAGGTCTAAGCCTACTTTAGCATCCATTTTATCAAAAATCTGCATCTGTTCTTCCACCGATTCCAATCCCTGTTGTTTAATATTGTTTTCTTTGGCTAGTCTCCATATCAATTCGTCCTGATTATAAGGAATATCATCTTTTAGGTATAATGTAGTGATATAATTCACCAAATAAAAAGGATTCATATGCCTAAAAGGTTCAATAGATTGGCCAAAAGATTTTTTAAACAATTTATCTAATTTGGCATATTTTTTCTGCCCAAGGTCAGTCTCTAAATCCGCATTTTCATTAAAAATTTTATTAATACCTGAGGCTGAAGCCAAATCATCAATATCAGTTTCAGAAATGCAAACATCACAAGACAATACACATTCTTCGATAAGTTGCCAATCTTCAAGTATTCGACTGTCTTTTATATGAATAGTTCCCATCAAATAACCTGAGATAGATTCGTTTTCGAATTCCCAAATTATATGTTTTTTCTTAGATTTCAATATTCGTAGTTGTACGGTAATACTTTAGAATCCTTTACAGTAGAAAGAGTCATCAACGTTTTGCATCTTTCGATTTCTTCAATCTGTGATAAAGTTTTGAAAAGCAGTTTTTCGTAAGTAGGAATGTCTTCACATACAATTTTCAATAAGAAGTCTGCTTCTCCTGTAATGATATAGCACTCGACAATTTCATCAATTTGCTGAACTTTTTCTAAGAAATTATCTAACGCACTATCTTTTTGCCATGCTAAGGAAACCAATACAAAAGTTTTTACTTTCAAGCCAATCTGCTGCTGGTCTACTATAGCGTGGTAACTATTAATAATACCCGTAGTTTCTAATTTTTTAACACGCTCCAAAGTTGGTGCAGGAGATAATCCAATCCGTTTAGATAATTCTAAATTGGTAATCTTAGAATTCTCTTGTAAAATTTGCAAAATCTGAAGATCAATTTTATCTAGTTTTTCTATCATTAGTAGATTTTAAATTGTTTTATGAACTATTATTGTTACAGCAAAAGTAATATCTTAATTGTTTTTTTTATATAAAATTCTGAAAATCATAATCAATTATTTTACAATACCTTTAATCTGTAATACTATATTTAGATTTAAACGAATAAAGTAAAAAAAAATTTGGTAAACAACTATTTAAGATAAAAATTTCATTTTAATATCATTGTTCATTTTTTGAATAAATGAGCTGCGATATTCTCAACGCAAAAATACTTCAAAACAGAGAGAATACATTAATGAAATTACCTTTTAACCGTTTTTTGACAATTACATATTAATGCCCTTGGGTTCCAGAAATCAAAAATCATCTATGAGTAGCTACTCATAGATGATTTTTGGTATTAAAACGTTATGTTAAAATTAAGATGCTTAGAATTTAGGACAATAAACATTTCTTCTTTCGGAACCACAAACCTTATAAAAAGCTGAAAGTTCAAATGCTCCATTACCTCTAGAGGCAGCACTCAATTCAGAAATATTTAAATCGTAGCTCAAACCTACGCCTACATTATTATAATCAAATCTGGCAGATAAAATCAATGCATCTGCATGAATACCATCATCTAAACGGTTGGAAAGACGTGTCCAAACTCCCAAGTCAAAACTTTGATAGCTTTGATTATCTCCCAATAAAAATCTAATATTTGTACCTGCATTCAACTGAAACAAAGGTCCTTGTAAGAATACCAATGCACCTGGCACAACTACAAAATTCCGAGACACACCTATTTCTCCCCCTGCATGAGCAGTGATTTTTGTAAATTGAGGCTCATTTCCATTATCAAAGAAGGAAACATCTGGTTGATTTAAATGATGATAAGCTCCTCCTATATAGAAGTTAGTATTATCATCCAATACACTAAACCATAGTAAGCCCACCGCCATATCCATAAAAAAGAAATTCTCTCTGTCTAATGTTTCGCCCGTGATCGATTCGTTAAAAGTCCCATTGCTGTATTGATTTCCCCATCTTAATTTGGTTCCGTCCACTCCTCTTTGAGCACCTCCAAGTTCGGCACCTATAGAAAGATAATGGCTAGATCCTCTACCACTTGCCATTTGTTTAGAATAAGAACCTGATATTTTTCCTGTATAAGTATGGAATCCAGCTGAACCAGCCTTATCCGCCCATAAAGTTCCGCCCACTCCAAAATAATCATATCTTCCGACAGGTATTTTTGCATCATAAGAAGCACTGAAAGTATTAAAAGCATTACTTTTAAGAATAGAAGACCATTGATTTCTGTAATTTACGGTCAGACGAGCATTACAATCCATAACTCCAGTCAAGGCGGGGTTAAGGTTTAGCGGTGACATATAAAATTGAGAAAAATGAATATCTTGAGCAGTCGCAGAATAAGAAGCTACCATTAGCATCGTATATATGAAGAGAGCTTTAAATTTTTTCATTAGTTTATAGTATTTTGAGTTAAAATGGGTTCTTATACTTTCCTAAAATTAGTAGCAATTTATGTTAATTAATTTACATATTTTATATCTAATTAAAGTTTTGAAATAAAACATGCATTAATAACTAAAATTTTCAAATCTTATTTTAGTAATTGTATACACTTTAACAACATTTATTTTTTATTAGTAGTTTCCTAAAGTTCGTTTTATTTTATTTTTTTTACTTTTTAAAAGTCTAATTACCAATTCGCCCCATATTCTTTGACCAATATATCATCATAATAATCCGAGCTTGATAATAATTTTGAAAGAATGTATTTTCCAGATTCAATACTAAAGTACTTGTCATAAATCAACGTACTCAAAATAATATCGTTATCTTTTACACAAAACCGCATTCCTTCTAATTTATCATTCTGTTTTAATATAAATTCATATAATTTGTCAATACCTTTTTGGGGTAGCTTACAAAGATAAGAATCTCCAATAATCAAGCCACTTTCTTTATGATAACTTAACTCTAACGTTGCACTCCCTTGATATATTTCCCAAGCACTATTTCCTTTTCTAGCTAAGTAATAATCAAAACCTAAAAGCTCTAATATAGATTCAACCTCTCCTTTTATTCCAAAGTATTTCTCTTTCTTAACTTGCGGAGGAAAGCTGATTTCAGAGCCACAGTTCGAACATATTTGAGCCTTTAAACTTTCTTCTACTAAATTCAAACAATTGTTGCAAGTCGAATATAGTCCAGTTTCTTTTCCTTTTAATTGATCGTAAGCCTGAACTAAATGTTCCGTATTTAAGGAGAACGAAATATTATCACTTTCTTTGAAGGTGAAACTATTCATACCTAACAAGTTTCCTTTCTCGTCAATTAATGGTCCACCTGAATTGCCAGGGTTTAGGGCGGCATCATGTTGAATATGGTTATAATTATTCTTTGCGACTACTGAGTTAGAAATAATACCTTTGGTTGCTGAAAATGCCAATTCAAACGGAAACCCCAAGGCATAAACTTGTTTTCCTATGGCTATCGCTTCTTTGTTAATTAAAAATTTAGGCTTATTGGGTAAAGGTTGTTGAGGTTTAAAAAACGCGACGTCTGCTTGAGCATTGAAATATATTAGGCTAGCGTAATTTCTATGATTCTTATTATAATCTGAAAAAGTTACCAGCCTGCACCCCTCCACCGTGTGGTATGACGTAATAATCAATCCCCATTGTGGAATATAAAACCCCGAACCAATACTATTTTCACTCGAAATCAATAGTATATTCTTCTTTATATTTTCAATAATATCAGTCTGTGAGTGCATACGGTTCATTTTCTCTCATTAAATCTAGGTTCGCAACCATTCTCAAGTAACTTTCACAAAAAACCATCTTATTAGACATGTCAACATCTCCTATATGTGGATTGAAGTTTGGAAATTCATTAAGATGGGTTTCTTTCACATTTCTTAAAAATGATTGTAAAGTTCTCTTATTCCAAATCCCTTCGCTATTCAATTCAGGAACCTCATACCCCAAATCAAGGAAATACTGATGATTTCTTATTTGGAAAAGTACATGAAAAAGGTCCTTCACAGGAGGAGGCACAGAGAAATTAAACAACGAATATCCGCAGATATATTCAGTAATCCCCCATACGATATCTTCCATTTCGTTTTCTACATACCATTGCATATTGGTCAACTCCGAATGAATCAGATGCTTTATTTTGTTAGAGTTAGCGGGTGGATGAAGGCCAAAAGTAGAAACGATATTGTAAAATTCCATCTTCAATTGGGCAGTATCTAACTTAGTGATTTGAGCAAAAATCTCTAATATTTTTCGATTTTTGATATTTAAACTTTTCTCTTCTTTCGAGAAAAAGATAGCGTGAATTTGTTCTAAATAATCATTGACCTGTCCTTCAGGTTTGGTTAAATAATCAATTTTGTATGCAACCGAAAGCAAAATATAGGAAATTGCTCCTGGGTTATGTTGCAATAAATAAGGGTGGTCTCTACAATATTCAATTGCTCCATTGATGGTTCTATTCAAAAAATCAATTTTACAATTCACCTCTTTATTTGGCAACTGAATTTTAATGTCGTTAAATAAAGGCTGTATTTCTGGAAATCTGAAATACATAATATCGTCTAATTTATCCGCACTAGTTGCCAATTCTTTCAAAGAATAATACATTTTATAAGGGCTAGCATCATACAAAAAAGAATCCGTGATTAACTTGAGTTCGTTGTCTGGCGAAAGTGCATACCTACAAAACTGTAGCGTATAGTTTTTTTCGCATAATTCTCGAATCAATTGAATGGGAAATTCATCCGCTTTGGCTAAAGTAACCCAAGCTAATATTTTATTCTCATCAACGACTCCATTCACTTGTTTAGAGCCTTGAAATATAGTAAAATGTAACTTCGTTTCTTTAAATTGGTAGTTTACATTATTTTTTGAATCTAGGCTTAAATAGTCTAAAAAAGAAAGGAATGAGTTCTTTAGTTCTTTCTTTTTAAACTGTTGAATTGCTAAGTCCCAAGATTTATACTGGCTAGTAGATTTCTGAGCATCAGAAAATCGCCCAAAATCAATTTTAGGTCCTTTAATTTGAAAATGGTTATCCCCAAAAAAATATGAGAGAAAATTCATTGAGTGTTCTAGATTAATTCTATCTTAATTATTCAATTATCTTCTTATTCGGTAATCGAACAAAAAGTCCAAAATACGAAAAATTACATTTTACTATGAAAAATTTTATCGAAAAGGTTCCATATAAAATTCGATTTCACAAAGACAGCTCATTTACTGCTTTAGGTTCTTGTTTCACGACTCACATAGGAGATAAATTAATCCGTCATGGTATTAACGGACAGTACAATCCCTTCGGAACCCTGTTTGATCCTTTCTCTATTCTCAGAACATTAGAAAGAATTACTCATAAAACCAATTTTGACAAGAATAAGTTCTTCAAACACCCACAAGACGGATGGTTTCATTACGATATTAGTCACAAAATGGGAGAAAGTTCACCAGACCTTCTCGCTTCAAAACTTCAGCATGCTATAAATATCGCTAACCAAAAATTATCTAATTCGAAGTATCTAATCATAACTTTAGGTACTGCTTATGCTTTTTACCATCATCCAAGCAAAAAATGGGTTTCAAATTGTCATAAAATGCCTCAAATTGAATTTGAAAGACGTTTATTATCCGTTACCGAAATAGAAATTGCTCTTAGAAAAATAGTTGGACTATTCAGTATGCTAAACCCAAATGGGCAAGTTATTTTCACTATTAGTCCTGTCAGGCATCTGAGAACTGGAGTTGTTAAGAATAATATTAGTAAAAGTTATTTGAGAGTAGCTTTGAATGAAGTTTTAAATGACTTTAATCAAACTTCTTATTTTCCTGCTTACGAAATAGTAATCGACGAACTTCGTGATTATGATTTTTTTCACCCGAACGGTATGCACCCAAACGAACAAGCGATAGCTTATGTTTGGTCAAAATTCAAAGAGCATTACCATTTAATATAAACGATAATGCTCTTTTTGAATAGTATTAAGTTATTTGTGTCTGCTGCTAATTTTTAGTAGCTGCTGCTTGTTTTGATTGAATTTTATTCAATAATAATGCTCCTTTCATTAAGAAATTATCTTCATGCTGAATAAATTCTTGATATATCATCAATAATCTAGCGGCATCGTAAGAAGCCGATTTAGGAATCAACTGTTTGGCAGCAATTGGATGAATATAGTAATCTAAATTATTTGATCTCATCGTTGAATGGCCTACGTCGAAATTGACAATCACGGACAACTTGTTTAGAGAAAATAGATAATTACATTTTAGGTTTAATTCGCGCTGCAAATCATAAAACTCATTATGCCTAAAATCTACTCCACATCTTTCTGTCAAGAAAACGTCTCTTCTGCCATCAAAAGTCACAATGGTCTTGAAACGATACTTTCTCATTACTCGAGTGAAGAAATTCTTTACATATTTTTTAACATTCCGACTTTTCTTGAAAGCGTTTTCCAAGTCTTCTTCAGAAAGTTTAAAATCTTCGTCGTAAGTACGTTTTTTACCTGTTGTTAAGTTTTTGACAAACTTGATTCTACCCTGCGTATGGCCAAGTTCATCTACTTTTGTATTAACGAAAATAATATCCAAGTCAATATTAACTTGCATACTTTCAACGAAAATTTTTCTTGAGTGAGGTTCAAAAATAATTAAAGAAACATCACTAATTACGAAGAAGTTTGGATATCCTCCATATATGTTTCCATACTTAAGCTCTAAAAAGGCTACATTATTCATAAGAAATTGTAAAGTCTGGTTGAAATAGAATCTAATTATGTCTTACTAATAAATTTAATACTCAAAAAAGTATAAAATGTTTTGGTATGGCAATGAAATAATTAAAAAAACGAATATATGAATTTTCATATAAAAAAAACACTCTAAATCTGTTTTTGTTCTATTTTTTAAAAATATCACTGAATTGTAGTTCAAAACAATATTTTTTTACTCTAATTTGCTTATATTCCCCCCGTAATAGATTTAATTATTTTTTAACAAGTTTAGGATCCAACCAACTCCCTACTGAACAATACTACTTTTATGAATGCTTTAACATTCGATAAAATAGCCGTTATTATTACTGACCCCAAGAAAAAAATCGTTTGGGTGAATAAAACATTCACATCAATGACGGGGTATGAGCCTACTGAAGTTATAGGCAAATCTCCCGCTATCTTACAAGGAAAGGAGACTTTAGAATCCTCTATTCATGAATTAAATCAAAAAATAGAAGAACACAAGCCTTTCCTATTTAATATAAAAAATCATAAAAAAACGGGAGAGGAATACATTTGTTCGTTGAGTATTTACCCCGTTTTCAATCGAAAAAACAAAATTAGTAACTTCATAGCCTTCGAATTCGATAAAACTCAATATCCTGATGGTGTATTACCCCATCAATTCTCGGATAAATATGTATCTAGTAGCTTAAGAATAATGCAATCTTATCTTATTTTTGACAAAATAAAAACTCATATTCAAAAGTATAAAGGATATCTTTCTCCAAATTTCAAATTAGAAAATGTTGCCAAAGCTCTGAGCACGAATAGCAAATATTTGTCTCAAGCCATAAATCAAAATACTGGTTATAATTTTTTGAAGTTAATAAATAAATATAGAATAGAAGAAGCTAAAAATCAGCTACTTTCTAAAGAAAACGAAAATCTAACTTTGTTTGGTGTCGCTTTGAAGTGTGGTTTTAAAAACAAATCTACTTTCTATAAAGTATTCAAGGAGATTGAAGGACGAACGCCTAAGGAATTTAAAGAGCATATTCGTGTTTCTTAAAATTAATCTAATTTCCTACTAATACATTTATTAGCTTCGTTATATTTAGTTTGTCTGAATAGTTTTTATTTAAAATATCTATTCTTTTTTTGATATACTCATCATCTATATTAGAGTTAAGAGAATACAGAAATTTGTCTGTAAAATTATGCTCATTCACTTTAATTACAACTTCATTCAAATTCGTTCCTTTGTAAACATTCTTATTTGCAAAGACAATACCTCCACTGTATAAGGCATTTAGTAGTTTCAATTTAATTCCATTGTTTTGAAAGCTCCATAAAACATGATACTTAGCTTTTTCTATTAATTGATTCATTTCATCATAGCTAGGAGTATCTATAAGTGAAACCGAGGGGTGTTTTTCTATCATTTTTTTCAACGATTTGCGAGGATACGCTCCTGCTATGATTAACGGAATATTAATCTTTTTCCATTGGTTAATAAAAAAAACAGCTGCTTTTTCATTGTCTAAAACACTTAATTTGCCATGAAAAAGAGCATATTCTTCTTTTTGGTGTTGGAATGAAATTTTATTTCCGTGTAAAGGAGGAATTAAAGAACTACTCTCCAACTGCATTTTATCCGATTCACTTTTTCTGATAAAAATATGTTTTACACCTTTACGGCTTTTGATTTTGATTTCCCATGCTCTCAGTTTATAACTTTCAAGCAAATAATAGAATCTTCGCCAAGTAGTATCCAATTTGTATAGGTTGCAGTAATAATCCGATTCAATATTGTGCCATCTTAAAAAAATACGATTCTCTTTTATGCTGCTACGCTCTAATATTGCTGCACAATGAATTCCTTCTAATAATATAGGAGCTGCACTAAGTTTTAAATTTTGAATTAATTGCACAGATTCCCTAGATTTTATGATAAACGGTAGCTTAGAAAATTGATGTCGAATATATTGATGCCGATTATATAAAAATATTTGTGAACACTCTTCTTTCAACGATTCGGAAATAGTTTTATCTCCATAAACAAAAGCATGCAATATGACACTCACGCCATTAGCGTGCAATAATTTGATAGTTTGCCTTATTAAAAAAGTCCCCCCATACAAGGGTGAAACAGGTAAATCGAATGATACAATTTGAACTGAAGGCATTATTTAGTATCTAAATTAAAATATTTTATAAATATAAATATATTTATATTATGGAATCTAATATTATTATCTGAAATTTGTGCCTAATTTAATGTCATCATTTTAATCTATAAAAATGAAAGAAAGCTATTACAAATGGCACTCCCCTACGCTACACTCGGATGTAGAAATGTTACACGTGGGGCACGCTGGTTATCCAGTGGTATTATTTCCAACCAGTATGGGAAGCTTCACTGAAAATAAAGATTTTGGGTTAATAAATGCTGCAAAATGGTTCATAGATGAAGGTTTAGTTCAAATTTATTGCCCTTCTAATATTGACAAGTGGAGTTGGTATGACAAGGGGATTCATCCTGCCGAAAAGGTTAGAAACCATGGTTATTATGACGCTATGGTTTGTAAAGAAATTGTCGAAAAAATTCGTTTTAATACCCCTGTGGGCAAAGTTGTCATGGCGGGATGTAGTTTTGGTGGTTACCATGCTGCTAACTTTGCATTTCGACACCCTGAATATGTTAGTCATTTATTTAGCATGAGTGGCTCTTTTGATATAAAATCTTTCTTAGACGGGTTTTACAACGAAGATGTTTATTTCAATAATCCAATGGACTATTTACCCCAGTTAAACCATAGTGATTTATGGAATATGGATATTGTATTAGGCACTTCAGACTGGGACATATGCCTTGACGCTAATCTTGCGATGAGCAATATATTAAAACAAAAAAATGTTAATCATTGGCTCGACATCAGAAAATGGGCAAAACACGATTGGCCTATTTGGAAAACGATGTTCCCACATTATTTGTCTAGGATTAAATTTGATTAAAATATCCAATTTATCAATATAATCGAATTAACTTAATTGAAATAAACATCAAAAATAAATCATATCAATATGAAAAAAATAGGAATCTTATTCGGAATGGAGGACACTTTTCCTTGGGCTGTTATCGATAGAATCAACCAAAAAGGAAAAGGAAAATATATTGCGGAGCCTGTGAGAATTGGTGAAGTTAGTAACCACAAACAGTATGAATATGCAGTAATAATTGATCGAATTTCGCAAGATGTTCCTTTTTATCGTGCATACTTAAAGAATGCAGCACTAACAGGTACAGCCGTAATTAATAACCCTTTTTGGTGGAGTGCTGATGAAAAATATTTCAACTATACGCTTACGCAACACCTCGGAATACCTACCCCAAAAACAATTCTAATTCCTTCTCACGAAAGACCAACAGATACTACTGATAAGTCTTTCAGAAACCTTGAGATGATGAATTGGGATGCTATTTTTAACGCACTAGGCTTTCCTTTCTACATGAAGCCATATTCTGGAGGAGGATGGAAAAATGTATATAAAATTACTAGTCCTGAAGATTTCTTCAAAAGTTATGCTGAAACAGGACAATTGGTGATGACACTTCAAGAAAATATTGACTTTACAGAATATTACAGATGCTATGGACTAGGAAATGGTAAGGTTCATATTATGCCTTACGAACCTAGAAACCCGCATCATTTACGCTATTCTGCTAATTTCAATACTAGCGACCAAATGAAAAAGACAATAACCGATTTAGTTAGAAAAATCAATACCGCTCTAGGTTACGATTTCAATACTTGTGAATTTGCGGTTAGAGATGGCATTCCTTATGCTATTGACTTTGGTAACCCTGCTCCAGATGCTGAATATAATTCAGTTGGTGCTGAAAACTTTGAATGGATTGTTGAAAATGCTGCAAGCTATGCCATTGAAAGAGCTGAAAAACAAGAGTTTGGGAAAACAAATTTAACTTGGGGAAGCTTTATGAGAGGTGCCGTTGCAGATACTAATTTCTAATTTAGTACCTCCAAAGATGTTACAATACTAAAAAGACGCTATCTGATTATTACAGATAGCGTCTTTTTTAATGATAAGGAATCGCAATTACTCCTTCTACTTCTTGGAAAAATATCTTTTCGTTCTCTGCATTAGTCAACGTTAAGTTTTCTATCCTAAAATCTATTTTATTTGTTTTAAGATTTGATTCAGGATTAGTAAGATATGGTTCTATTTTATTTAATAAAAATACATCTTTAGACGAAAATTCATTTTCAGACGAATATGCTACCCCATCAGAATCAAAGAAAGTAAACCTAACTTTAGATAATGGACTCGTGTGTCCCAATGATTCACTCGTATAATCAAAATCGAAATCATATGCTAATTTAGTTCCTGTTTCATCTAAAGTGGCAAAGTTCTCATACTCCACAAAACATTCTCCTCCTTCAATAAGCATCGCAAACTTATCGTCTAATGCAAAAGACACCTCTTTTCCTATAAAAATTTGCTCCATTTCGTTTCTTGTCCATGAAACTATACCTGGTATTTCAGTTTCTAATCTCAAAGTTACCGAATCCGTTCCCAAAGGGCTAGCGGATAAGGCTAATTCGCAATCAATTTGTTTAGAAATATCGAATGTTCTTTTTAAAGAGATGGGTTGTGTTTTTTCAATAACTATTGCTCTTAACTCTATACTATAATCATTGCCTTGAGTAGGTAAAAAATAAGTAGATACATCTTGAGTACCTAAACTACTGCCATCTCCAAATATCCAATTTGAGAATCTTATCGTCTCATTATTATCTAGATTCGAACTTAGGTCAATAGCATAAGATGATTCTGCATCAATAGAAGGATCAAATAAATATCTTCCTGTAGTTAAATAGTCATTCATTTTATCACCAACTTCGTTATTCCAGATTTCGACTAATATACTAAAGTTGGGACATTGCGTTTGGCAGTTAAACTGTTTGATGTGGGCAGCCGCAACTAGAGCATTTTCTTTTTCTTCTATAGAATTACTTAGATAATAGTCATTTTCTCCTGGTTGCAAAGAAATACTATTCAAGTTTTCACTTAAATCTGTTCCAAAAAAGCCTTTAATTGATAATTCCTTCTTCATTAAACCAACTTCGGGTAGTGAAATTGGGTCTTCATTTGTACAAGAACAAATAAAAAAAATTGGTGCTAATAATAGAATTAGAATATAAATTGAATTCCGTTTTATCATAATTGAGGTCTTTATATTTCAATCTAAACGTAAAAAACCAAAAACTATTCTTATTGACAATAAGAATAGTTTTTGCATATAGTATTCTACCTCTAAGGTAAAAAACGGAATGGGATTTTAATACCTTATTTTATTATGTTATAGTTAAATTTAACTCCAATATTCATATCTTTTCCAAATCCTTCTATAGAATTATTAGAATATTGGTTAATAAACAACTGAATACTTTTGTTAGCATCTAGTGCATACTCATAATGTGCATTGATACCAAATATCGCATTATTAATTAAACTATTATCAATTCTGCCTCTACCAATAACTTCTTTTTCAGTCTGTGTAAAAGGAGATGTTGAATCTTGAGACAATACACCACTAACATATGGAGTATAAAGGACTGTAGTTCCTAATCCAAAAGTATGTTTATTGAATTGTTTATTTAAAGTTAAATTAAGCTGAGCTGAAACTTGGTTATCTGCTTGAATGAAATATTCATTTTCTTCTTTAAAGAATGTATAAGATACATCTTTAATAGAATTCAATACACCATTATGCTTTTGATAAACTACTGCTGGTTCTGCTGAGATAGACCAACTTGATTTTAAAGGATATGTTATTTTTGCTCCTAAAGATGCACCTAAAGTTTCAAAACTATTAGATAAAACACCTAACTGTGCAGAAACATTTACTGTTTTATTAAGCCCATTAGTCCCTAATACTTCAGGGTTTTCAGCGATAACAACATTATTAAATATAGGAGCGTTAGTCCTCATTTTTAGTGGTAAATCTGTTAAACTCTCTAAAACGGTGTTTGTTAATATACTCTTTTCTGCTATTGTTTCGTTCGACAACGCTGTAACAACTGAAGCATTTTCAGTCCCCTCTGATTCTGAAATTGTGCCTGATGGAATTAAATCAGAAGTTTCGGAAACTTGAGTCGTTGAAGAACTGTTAACAAATATATTTTCGTTGTTTGAAGCGAAAACATTGGTCGATTTTGCAGAAGTATTTTGATGTTGGATATCTCCTTTCGTAGCCTTAACACTTTTAGTAGTATTAATGCCATCAATTAAGCTAAGATCAATCTTTTCCTCCCCCTCTAAAGATTTATCTTCGTTTGTATTGACTACTAATTGATTATCATTAGAACTATTCTTATTGTCTAATAGTTCTTTCTGGCTTAGGTTTTCTTCGGACTTATTTTCTGGATTGTCAGAAAAAATAGTAACCAAAGAACCTACTGTAAGCAAAGTTGCAAACAACCCAGCTGCCATACCATAAGTAAAGCCTTTTCTAAGATAAACTTTAGGTATCTGTTGGCTTTCTTGAAGCACTAGAAAGTCTTGATAACAATCCTGCGAAAATGCTATCTCTCTACTTTCTAATTTATTTTTTATAAAATTGTCAAATTCTTTACTCATATATTCATACTTCTTTTGGGGGTGGTGTCCAACATTTCTTTAATCAATTCCTGTATTTTCTTTCGTGAAAAAGACAAATGCCATTTAGATGTGCCTACACTTATATCTAACATCTCTCCTATTTCTTTGTGCGAATAACCATCTATTGCAAATAGATTAAATACTTTTTGACTTACGGGAGGCAACAATCCAATGAGTTCTTGTATTTGCTCAGCATCAAACTCTTGATCCGCCCTATTGTAATCTATGGCTATTTTATCGTAGTTCTCTTGCGAAGAAGTCATATCTGCATATTCAATAACTTCTTTCACTTTTCTATATTTTCTAAAATCATCTATAATTGTATTTATCATTATTCTGCGAATCCATGCCTCGAAAGGTGCTGGTGGAGAATACGATTTCAAATTATTTAAGATTTTTAAAAACCCTTCGTTAAGGATTATTTTTGAGTCTTCTTCTGTTTTTTTATACCTCAAGCATACCGCCATCAGAATAGGAAAGCAATCTTTATACAATTTAAATTGTGCTTTTCTATCCCCATTGATACAATCCTGTATGAGTTCTTGGTTCAAGCTTGTTGTTCTTTAGTATTGTTTGAATATCAAAATTATATTTTGCAAATACACCTCTGATTACTTTCAATTTATACATAAATTAAAAAAACAGATTCACTTACAAAAGTTGTTGGAAAATTTGACGGGGAAAGTTTACGATTTATAATCAATATAAACCTTTCCCTCAAAGATAAGAAAAATATCAAACCTAAAATACAGATTTTCTGAATTTAGTATAAAATATTTAACTTAATTCCTCACACATTTGAAAGAAACTAAAGGATCAAACTATATAATTTTGTTTCTAATTTGTTAGAAACTCGAATATCTTTTTTTTGTAATCGGTTTTGTGATATTCAAGTCACTAACAAATAATAATCGGCTTATGGAATAATTGTAATCGATGAATGGAACAAACAAAATCTCTCATTTTTCCTTTCAATTACATACACGAGTAGAATAATCAAAAGGTTGGGTGAACATTTAAAAAAAAATCATTTTTTATAATATTCTTTTTCGTGGTAGGAGAAGAAACAGTGCTATAAGCACTTGTACATAAGTGTTTGTAGCAATGAATATTATAAAATATTTTTTATCGATTTAATTGAAATTGAGGTTCATTAATTTTATTTTCAGATAGTGGGGTTAGAGGCAATTGGATAAATACGCTAGTTCCATTTTTTGAATTAGTGTTTGCCCAAATATTTCCGCTATAGTTTTTAACTAAGTTTTTTACAATATTTAAACCTAAACCAATGCTTTGCTCCTTATTTACTGTAGGTGTTGAATAAAAAGCTTCAAAAATTTCGTCCTTATTCTTCATTCCTATCCCGTTATCACTAACCTCTATCGTCCAAGAAAGTGCATTCATGGATAATGAAACCTGAATATCAATTTCTTGAGTAGGTTTTTCATTAAACCGAATAGCATTATCTATGAGTAACACAAAAATACTTGACCAGTCTTTGGCTGAACCACTCATAATTACATCCTCTCCCATCCATTTAATTGAAGGATAGTTATTAAATTTATACCTAGCTAATTCGAAACAACTCTTTAAGCTAATACTTTTTCTTGTCTCTTCTGATTCATTCTTACTCAAACAAAAGGCTAAAAAGCTTTGAATTACCTTATCCAAACCAGACAATCTAGATTTTATATCGTTCTCCTTTTTTTTTCTATCCTCGACATTAAGTATGGGAAGAGCTCCATCATCAAACATTTTTTTTAGTATAGGCAAAATAATCTCGTACTTTTTGGAAAGTAAACTTGCAAAATGAAATAATTCGTCGTTTTGTTCCGATATTAAGGAATTTTGAATCGAGAGCTTATCATTTAGATTCTTAATGGCTTTTCTTGTTTTTCCTCTCTGTTTATAAGTTAAAAAGCTAATGATTAACATTAACCCAGCCACCAATGACCACAGATACAACCATAAATTTTTTCTTTCAACCTGACCTAATTCAACTTCACTTTGTTCTATGCCAAGCAATTGTTTGTGGAGAATTTTATTACTAAAAGCGTTACGAACAGGAAAATCGACCCTATATACTCTCATTAATTCATCAAGAAAAAAATTAGCTCTTTCATCACCATTAATTTCCAAATAGTCAATGACTAATGGGTATAGAACAATTTTTTCTATCAGACGAAAGTTATCGTTATAATTTTGTAGGTTAGTTAAAATTTTTTCTTTTTCAATATTCGGTAATTTTTCAAAACCTATATCAAAAATACTGATGCAAATATTTACATAAAAAAAGTAATAGACTTTAAATTTTTTAGAGAAATGATCTTCTTTCATAAAGTTCACCATTTGCATCAACGCCGTTAAATCTTGTTTTTTATAGGCGTCATTTTTCAAAGTCATAAGTTGAAAAATTTTTTGAACTCTCTCTGTTGCTTTACTAGAATCGAAAAAATTTAAATATTCCGAATACTTTTCTGTGCCCAAATCTTCGTACAATAATAATCTCAATGAATTGATAAGATAATAGTATATCTTTTCGGCACCGATGCTTTCCATTTCGCAAACAACATCTTCAAGAATACTAGCTTTGTCTGAATCCGAAAAAATAGATTGATCCAAGAAACAGTTATTCAAATACAACATTTGGTATGTGATAAATGGCTTTCTTAGATGTCTATCTTCTATGTTATTGGAAATATCGATTACTAATCGATGAGCTTTATTATAAAGTTCTAAGCCCTTATTATAAAATGATAGGTCAGAATATAAAAATCCTAATTGACTTAAGATTAGTGCTTCATAAGATTTATTCTTAATTCTAGGGATAACACTTTCATATAACTGATTTACTTTTTCAATGGTTTGAGTAGATGAAAGATAGTTCATTGCGATATAATTGAAATGATGTACAGCATTCGTGTCATCATTTCTTTCAGAAGCTTTTATAAACTGATTTAGGTGGTAGGTATTTATTTCATCAAAATGATTAGACAAAAAATTTGACGTAGCTCGATTATTATGTTCGCAATTCACCCCACAATTGGCTATATTTTTCATCGCAATATATTCCCCCAGACTTCCCTGAGCTATAACCAAAGAAGTAAAAACAAAATATAAGGGGATTAAAACAGCAAAATTGTAAACGATTTTTCCTCTTAGGGGTAAATACATAAATCACATATTAACTCTTTCGCAAAATTAAACTTGCATTAATTTGTTTTGAATGGCAAAATTTAATATGGATGTGTATGAAACCTAAAATGGGCTAGTTTAGGTAATTCTTACTTAATACGTGACAATATTTTTTTTGTTTGTTATTTTTTAAACTAAAAGCCTATTTTATTTATATTAATTTTTTCTTCAATTAAGGATTCTGAAGCTTCGTTGACATCTTCATCAATGATAATAGAGCCATTAAAAGGTGCCTCTTGTTGAGAAAATCTTAACTCTGCGTATTTAATAATATTCAAAACCATTTTTCTGATTTCACGAGCATTTCCAAAGTTTTTATCTCGTTGTAGGTACAATTTGTTTAATAACGAAGTTAATGTTTGCTCAGCATTTGGGCTTAGTTTATATTTCTTCTCTTCAAATATTAAGGTAGCTATCTTGAATAATTCTTCTGCAGAATAATCCTCAAATTTCAAAGTTCGGTCAAATCTAGATTTCAATCCAGGGTTGGCTTTTAAGAACTGATTCATCTGATCTGGGTACCCCGCTACAAAAACAAAAAATCTTCCTCTATCATCTTCCATTCTTTTTAATAAGGTCTGAATCGCCTCATCTCCAAAATCGCCACGCCCTACAGCCCCACTCCCCGAAAGTGCATAAGCTTCATCTACAAATAAAACACCATCCATTGCAGTGTCTATTTTTTCTGCCGTTTTCTTCGCCGTCTGACCTACATAGCCTGCAACCAAACCCTCACGATCTGTTTCTACTACATGTCCTCTTTCTAAAACACCCAACGCCTTGTATATTTTAGTTAATAAACGTGCAACAGTAGTTTTCCCCGTTCCTGCATTTCCGACTAAAACGGTATGTAAGAAGAAGTTATTTAGAACATCCTTTTTGGTTTTTTTATAGTATTTCACCAACCGTACTAATTCAATGATATCTTTCTTTACATTATGCAAGCCTATCAAAGAATCCAATTCTTTTAGAGCGGCTTTTAATTCATTTTCATCAATAGGGATATTAGGCAGCAATTTGGTCTCTGCTTTTTTGATTTTTGTTACATCTTCTAGTCTTATGGTTTCAAAAGTATTATTATTACTTTTTTTAGGATCATCAGAACGCATAACCCTCAACCCTAAATTAATTTTGGTTTTATCTACCAAATCAAAAACGAACCTAGCATTACCAAAACTACGGTCTCTGTTTCTATAAGCTTCGACAATCATCTTATCCAATTCTTCGTTAGCTTTGGGTGTAAACCTTACGCCCTTTTGTTGAGCAGCGAATTTTGCAATAGAAGAAAGTTCTTGAGGTAAATAGTCAGGAAAATCGAAAAAATGCTTAAACCTAGAACGCATCCCAGGGTTCGACTGTATAAAGTGGTTCATTTCTCGAGGATAGCCCGCCACAATAACAACAAAATCTTGTGTTTGAGACATTTCTTTTACTAAGATTTCTATCACCTCCCTACCAAAATCTTTACTATCGTCATTTGCTCTTGCCAATGAGTAAGCCTCGTCAATAAAAAGTACACCGCCCTTAGCTTTTTCAATAGCTTCTCTAACTTTAGGTGCTGTTTGTCCAATATATTCACCAACAAGGTCTACTCTATCCACTTCATGGACATGCCCTTTGGTTAATAATCCCATTTTTTTATATAACTGCCCCATCATTTTGGCAACAGTGGTTTTTCCTGTTCCAGGGTTTCCCGTAAATACAGAATGTACATTCAAAAACTCATCTTCTTGAAAACCTTTTTTCTTCCTTAATTGTACAAATTTCAGATAGTTAGCATGGTCTTCTATTTGTTTTTTAATCTTACTTAAACCAATTAATTCATTAAATTCTTCGAGTAAATCATCAAAAGTTTTGCCTTCTTCATTAGGGTCAATAAGTTCTAGTGGATTTAATCGATCTGAAGTATAAATAGGAGAAACGCCTTCTTCAAACTCATCAGCCACTTCAAAAGTGAGAATAGCCAATAATTGGTCCATAAATACCAATTCTGCTGTATATTTATCTGGTTTCCAAGAACCTTTAACATTAGAACCCCAGCCAGCGGTTATTTTCAACAAATCATCTTCCTTGGTAACTCTATGTAATCGAATAACCTGCCCTTTTAATTCCCTTGCATTATTATAGAATTTAGTAAACATTTCACATTGCCAATTGCTATCTTTATGCAAGTTTTTAAGGACAATATCTACATAAATATATCTGGTTTCTTCAGAACTGAAGTTTTTATAATACATTCTATCTTCAGTATAAACATCATCATAAGGACCTTCATAAAGTTTTAAAGAAACAATACTTAGATATGGATTAGGTTCTAATTTTTCCCAATTTCCAGCATCTTCTACATAAAAATACTTAGCAGCAATTTTTTCATTATCGATGTAAGCCTCCCAATAATAAGTTCCCTTTTTCCAAAATTTGCCTAATTCCTTATAACCCCAACCTTCTCGTATAAAAACTACGTTATCGTATTTTGAAACTTTTCTTTTAAAGTTAAGAGAAGTGATTTCGGTTCTTCCTTTTTGAAGTTTGAAACACTTTAATGTAACATCTACTTCCCAGTCTTTAACATCAAATAATTTATTATACAATGACAGTTCTGCGTAGATATAACTGGTTTCATATCTATCAAAAACCTGTCTATACTTTTTCTTATTATCTGCCAACCATTCCGTAGAAGAATATACTTTCAGTTCTCTGAATTTATAATCTTTTCGAGACGGCTTTTCAAAAGATTCTGGCATACTAGTATTTTTATATGTATAGGATTAATTAGTTTTAATTTACAGTATCTAAGATATATTATTTAAATTAAAAATCTATATCTCTCTGAAAATTGTGTAATTTGATTACGATTATTCGTAACAAGTAGGTTCAAAAATTATATTTTTTCTCTAAAAAATTATTTTTTACCGTCCACTGTTATATTTTAACATCTAAATATTTAGGTTTTATTATTTCTAAAATCTCATTATGAATACATTATCTGAACTTATTTATAAAAGCATAGAGACTATTATTAAACAGAAAGATTCTATGGATATTTCTGATACCATTAAAAATATCAAACACCTTTTTGATACATTAATAATAGAATCGACTAGCAGTGAAAACATACCTTTTACAACATTATTCTCTAGGTATGCCTTTGCTATGTATAAATTTTCGTTTTCTTCAAAAGAAAAATTTTACTGCTATAAGTTCAGAGACTTGTATAATAAAACTACACTTGCTCCTCACCTTCAATTAACCCTAGGGTTTTCCAGTTTAATTTTTGCTGTTCAAAAGATAACAAATGAGGCTCCTCCTAATTTATTGGATAATTATTCCAACAAATACCCTCCTATTGAACCTAATAAAATAGAGAAAATATCCTATCACAAGAAGCTAAAAATAGTCATTGTGAAAAATGATATAGAAAACGAGCGATTAATCGGATATAATGAAAAATATGGTAGCCAAACAATCACTATTCGCTATGATAATGATTCTAATAACGATGATCTTTTTGCTAGTATAGACCTAATTACTAACAGAAAATTACTACCAATTACTATAAATTTATTAAAAGTTGAAGAAACAACTAACTTCGAATTAGTCGCCAAGGCTATCATTTTTGAACCCGATATTTTATTTAATGTTACGGCTATTGCCAGTTGTTTCCAATCTGATGTTGCTGAATCAAGGTTTTATTTTCTTAAAAAATTCATGCCCCACAGCAATAGTAAACACTTAATTATAGGGAATATTGCTAACTTTTTCTTAGATGAATTATTATTAGATAACACCGTTCGGTTCAAGGATTTATTCAAGAATGTTTTTCACATAGCCCCGCTTAGTTTTGCCTTAATGAATGACCAACAAACAAAAGAATTATACAACGATTGTTTGGTGCATTTTACTACTATTAAAAAAATGGTTGATTCTGAGTTTGAAAAGCAGGGGATTTATAAAAAAAATATATTTATAGAGCCCTCGTTTTATGCTCCAAAATATGGGTTTCAGGGACGGCTAGATTTATTACATGTTGATGGAAATGATTCTAACCATAATTGTATCGTTGAATTAAAAAGCGGGAAGTCTTATAAACCTAATAAATATGGACTCAATCAAGATCATTATATTCAAACACTTTGTTATGATTTATTAGTTGAAGAAGTGATCGAGTCTAAAACCGAAATTGGTAAATTTATCCTTTATTCTCAAAATGCTGAATCTCCTCTTAAACATGCTCCACGCATTGCCTCTCATCAACATAATGCTATCAATATTCGAAATAAAATAGTTGTTATAGAACGAATGATGTCTCGGTCCAACTCCAACCACAACGAGGTAAGTAAAATCATTAAAAGTATTAGTACTTCACAGATGTCTAAATTCAAAGGTTTTACAGGAGCCAATATCATGCAATTTGAGAAGGTTTTTGGGCAGCTCACCGCATTAGAATATAAATACGTGTGTAGCTATATTGGTTTCATTGCTCGTGAAATGGAAATGGCGAAAATTGGTTCTACTGGGTATAATGGACGAAATGGTGCTGCTTCTTTGTGGGTTAGTAATGAAGATGAAAAAATTGAAAAATATGAAATTTTAACTTTCCTAAAAATAAACGATGCCTCTAATGTAGGTTCTAAAGACCCTAATATTGAACTGCTTAAATCCGAAAATTCTAACCAATTAGCAAACTTCAGAGTGGGCGACCTTGCTGTTTTGTATCCTAAAGTAAATGATAAAAATGCTACTCATTTTCAAGTACACAAAGGAACTGTTATTTCTATTCAAAATGACAGTATATTGTTTCGATTAAGAAATCGACAAACGAACCCAAGTATATTCAATAGCCACAACTACTGGAATTTAGAAAAAGATAGTATGGATTCTGGTTTCGATATGATGTATAAATCCATGTTTGAATGGGCGATGCAACCTCCTCAGAAGCGAAGTGCAATTCTTGGGTTGACATACCCTGATAGTTCGCCTTCTGAAACTAAAGAAATCAACTTTAGGAATACAACCACAGAACAGCAGGGTATTTTAAACAAAATGATACATTCGAATGACTATTTTTTACTTTGGGGACCTCCTGGCACTGGAAAAACTAAGGTGATGGTAAAGAATTATGTAGAATATTTTATCAATAATTCTGATGAAAACATTCTACTGCTCGCATATACCAACAGAGCAGTAGATGAGTTGTGTCATGCTATTGAAGAAATAAATATGCCTAATCAGAAAATCAAAGATGTGTATTTTAGGATCGGTTCAAAATACTCCACTTCTCCTGATTTTAGTAACCAATTACTCAACCATAAAATTTCATCTATAAACAATCGAAAAAAATTAGTAACATTAATAAAAAATCATAGGATTGTTGTCGCTACGATAAGTTCATTAAGAACACAAACTGACCTATTTGACCTCATGTCTTTTAATCGGGTTGTTATCGACGAAGCCTCTCAAATATTAGAACCCCTTTTGGTTGGACTACTTTCTCGTTTTAAACACTACGTACTCATTGGGGATCACCTGCAATTACCAGCGGTTGTAGCTCAAAACAAAGAACTGTCAATAGTCAATGATGACGAATTAAATAGTTTAGGCTTATTAAATTTAGGTGATTCTTATTTTGAAAGAATGTTCAAAATATTGAAGAAAAACAATCAAAATAGTAATTATGCGATGTTGTCTTATCAAGGTAGAATGCACCAAGATATTGTTAAATTCCCTTCGCTTCATTTTTATAATGATAGTTTAAAGATTTTGCCTAACAACCTGCTACCTTCTCAGTGCGAGGAACTATCGGAAAGCCAATATTTTTCATATTTAGATTTTGAAATTAAACAACGTATGGTTTTCATCCATTCTTCAAACCCTAAACTCAATGTTTGTAAAACTAATACAGAAGAAGCTAAACTAGTTACTCAGCTAATATCTACTGTTTTAGAAAAAAGAATCTATACTGAGGGACAAATCGGTGTAATTACTCCTTTTAGAGCTCAGATTGCGACCATAAATAATTTGCTAGAAGATAATAAAATTGATACTCAAAAAATAACCGTTGATACCGTTGAAAGATATCAAGGAGGTGCTAAAGATTTAATTATTATTTCTACTGTTATTGGAAATACAACGCAACTAAGTACGTTGGTTTCTAATTCAACGGAAATGAAAGATCGAAAACTTAATGTTGCCTTGACTAGAGCGAGAAAGCAACTGATACTAATAGGTAATAAAGATATTCTTGAACTTAATCTAGTTTACAAAAAGTTTATCGACAACTATATCATAAACTCTTAAAAGCAAAAATTCGAATCAAAATATACATAAAAGGACAAAAGCTATCTAACGAATTAGACAGCTTTTGTTCAACATGTATTTAATTTTGCAAATTATTTTTTTATTTCACTACAACCATACGTTTCACTGCTGAGTGATTTTCAGTTGCTAATTCATAGTATAATACGCCTGCTGCATTCAATGCGTTAGCATCTAATGTTACTTCGTTGTAACCTGCTGCATATTCTCCGTTTACT
>CALAJP010000002.1 GCA_937922815.1 uncultured Saprospiraceae bacterium | reverse complement strand
AGATTCATATATTTTAGGGGTTAGCGACAATTTTTTTCAAATAATTTCAAAGGACTTTAAATACGGACGTTTTTTGTCTCCTGCCGAATACAGTACCGCTGCTCCTAAAACTATTTTAGGTTACGAAGTTGCTTTGGAGTTATTTGGGGATAAAGACCCATTAGGCGAAAAAGTTAAGTTTAAGGGAAGGTATGTCGAAATCGTTGGCGTAATTGATAAGGAAGGTGAGAGTATGATAAATATTATGAACTTTGATGAAATAGCCATTATTGGTCTTGAGTTTGCACGAAATTTCGGAACTTTTGTTAAAAATCCTATTAATGACGGAACGATATTAGCTAAAGCAGGAGCGAACCTATCTATTGGAGAAATGCAAGACCAAATCACAGGAGTATTGAGAGGGTATAGGCGTTTGTCTCCTAGAGACAATGATTCTTTTGCTATTAATAGGTTGACTTTATTAGATGATATTTTGAGTAATTTCTTTGGGGTGTTAAATTTGACGGGTTTTGTGATCGGTATTTTTTCAATTTTTGTAGGGATGTTTAGCGTTGCTAACATCATGTTTGTTTCTGTAAAAGAGCGAACAAGTATGATTGGAATAAAAAAAGCCTTGGGAGCGAGTCATGCTTTTATTTTAGTGGAATTTCTTATAGAATCAATCATATTGTGTTTAGTCGGAGGGGGAATCGGGTTATTGTTTGTATATGCATTGGTTAGTGGTCTGTCGTTAATCTTGCCTTTTGAGATGTTTTTGTCTTATAATAAAATCATATTGGGTGTCAGTACTTCAATGTTTATAGGTGTTGTAGCTGGAGTTATTCCTGCAATAAAAGCGGCTTTTATGAATCCTGTAGAAGCAATTAGGAAGTAGTTTTATATTATTTTGTAAATTATTTAGTAGCGACTTTCTAAATGACTAATTTTGTAGTTATAAATAGACATTATTACGAATGAGACTGTATGGGAAAAAAATAAAAAGGACATTTTTAACTCATATTCATTTATTTCTAATAAAGGTCTAATAATCACTTTATTCTAAAATTTAGTTTTTTTGGACTGGCTAAACATAATAATAACGGAACCTTGGGCCTATCGTGCGGCGATAGCTGCTATACTGGTTGGTATCATGTGTGGAGTATTAGGCTGTTTTGTTGTACTGCGTCAAATGGCATTGATAGGAGATGCACTTTCGCACGCTGTATTACCTGGTGTTGTTTTGGCTTTTGTGGTAGTTGGAGGATATGACGATTGGTCTTTTTTTGTAGGTAGTGTACTTGCCGGTTTGGCTACGGCTTGGGCTATAACGTGGATTCAAACTAATATTCCTACCAAAAGCGATGCCGCAGTGGGGATTGTATTTACTTTTATGTTTGCGATTGGGGTGATGGGCATTTCATGGATTAGCCAGACACAAGGGGTTCATTTAGACCTCAAAGATTTTTTATTTGGAAATGTATTAGGGGTTTCTAATACTGATTTGGAAATTGTAGGAATAAGTACCGTATTAATTATTTGTGGTATTATCGTTTTTTATAGGTTTTTGTTTGCGAGTACATTTCAAGAGGTTGTTGCACAGACAATGGGGATTCCTGTCAGGTATGTTCATTATTTTTTAATGTTGATGTTGTCTTTTGCCGTTGTATCTTCATTGAAAACAGTAGGAGTGATACTGGTAGTGAGTCTATTAATAACCCCTGCCTCTACGGCACTTCTTTTGACTAATCGTTTGCCAAGTGTAATATTTCTTTCGGGAATAATTGGTAGCTTATCAGGTGTAGTGGGGATTGTTTTGGCTATCGTATTTCAAACAACTCCTGGGCCAGCGATTACAGTTGTTTTAACGATTGTCTATATGTTTGCAGCAGTATTTTCTCCTAATAGTGGTTTTGCTATTCGTTGGTTTCGTAAATTTAGAAGAAATAAAAAGACTGAATTTGAAGACTTCTTGAAACAAACTTTAAAACTGAATGAAAATAAAACTTTTCAATTACATAAACTGAAGCAGCGATTGGGCTTTACTTCCTTTTGGTTTTTGTTTTATAAGAAATTTGCATTAAGAAGAAAAACAATCACTATTGTCGGTGATAAAATAGAATTGACTCCATTAGGTAAAAAAATGGCACTTAAGTTGGTGCGTGCACACCGTTTATGGGAGACATATTTGGTTAATAAGTTAGGCTTGAGTCAAGAACAAATCCACGAAGATGCAGAGAGATATGAACACTTACTAACCGAGGATATACTGGATGAGGTAGATGAGATGCTCGGTTATCCGATTATTGACCCACACGGTTCTCCTATTCCATTGAAACAAAATGGTTCTTTTTTTACTTTAGCTAATATTTCAGTAGATGAAAATGCATTAATTAGCGAAAATCAAGTGTCTGATTATGTAAATGCATTTCTTTGGAAATATAAGTTAATGCCCAATAGTGAAATTGTGATTGTTGAGAAAAGTAAAGAATCTCTTTCTTTTAAATTATTAGGCAGTACCGAAATTATAACATTCAACCGAGTAATGGCGGAGAAAATACATGTTTTAAAAGCCTAGAACAAAGATTTACTTTGAGGTGTACCAACCCAGGGATATAAAAAACAAACCTAATAATATACTTGCCAAACTATAACTGATAAAGAATAAGAAGTTTCCAGACTTTAAGAATGAAAACCCTTCAAATGAAAAAGTGGAAAATGTCGAAAATCCACCACAAAACCCAGTAGCTAGCAATAGTTTATAATGAGGCAATAAGCCTGCTTTGGAGTGATATGCCATTAAATAACCAAGAACAAAACAACTCAGACAATTAGCCAAAAGAGTTCCCCAAGGAAAATGATTATTAGAAAATTGCGAGAACCACCATCTTAACCCAGAACCTAGTGCTCCTCCTATCATTACCCAAATAATGTTCATGCTAAGCTTGTTTTTTTAGCACCATTTGTTGCAATATTTGAAGCGTAAATGTCAATATACTAGCTATTCCAAAGATTAAAATAATTAGAAGTAAAGCATCCAAATAATGGAATTTAAACACAAAAGCGATAAAACCTAAATTTACTAAAAATAGAACTACAGTTGATTGCATGTGACTCAAACCACAATCTAGAAGTAGGTGATGAACATGGGTTCTGTCTGGCTGAAAAGGAGACTTTCCTTTTAATAACCTAGTTACCATGACTCGCATCGTATCAAAAATAGGTAGAATTAAGATGCCAATAGTTACTGCCGGTACCGACTTGAAGGCATAATCTGCCAAATGTGAATCAGGCGTATTGATAATAATACTATTTACTTCAATAAATTTGATAGCTAAGATTGAACAAATTAAACCTAATAATAGTGAGCCCGTATCTCCCATGAAAATTCTGGCGGGCGTTAAATTATAATGGAGAAAAGCCATAGTCGAACCTACTGTTGCGGCAGCTACGATAGCCAATGCATAGTTTTCAGTAGCAAAGAACCAAATTCCAAAAATACTACAGATTAAAGAAACAATTGACCCAGAAAGACCATTGATACCGTCAATAAGGTTAAATGCATTAATAATAGCTATAATCGTAAAAATAGAAAATACGATAGATGCTATTTCAGGGAGTTCATAAATTCCAAAAATTCCGTAGAGACTAGTTATTTTAATATTGGATTTAAAAACGATTAAGAAGGCAGCCAAAATTTGCCCTAATGTTTTTTTGCCAGGGCTTAGCGGAATAATATCATCTTTTGCTCCAACTAGAAACATTAAAATAAAACTACAGAGTATATATTGAAGATCCCCAAAAACGTCAAAGGGAGTCCATAAAATGATAGAGAAAAGAAGTCCTGCAAAAATCCCTATTCCCCCTAACGATGGTGTGCTAGTAGTATGTGCATGCCTATCTCCAGGTTCATCCATTAGCCTTTTTGTTTTTGCAATATTAATAATACTAGGTATAGCGAAAAAGGTAAGAATAAATGCGGTGACGAAACTTAATATAATATCATACATAGCGAGGAGGATTTTATTTTAGGTTGGCTTTATTATCTGATTACTCTATTAATCGAAAAAAACACTGTTTATGTTGCTTAATTGATTGGTAATACAGTCGTTTACTCGAAAAAACTAAAATTTGAAAGTTATTCAATAAATATTTGTGCTCTCTATGCTAATGTTTTCCATAAAATGAAAAATCTTCTAACAAAAGTACAACCTTTAGATTAAAAAAGGAATCCTTTAATCATAATATAGATAAGATTTTATCAGTATTTTCGGTAAATTTGCACTTTGTTCTATCTTATAAAGAAATATGCTTTTATCAGTTTGTTGATAATCAGTTCATTATCTTTCTAAAGATAAACAAAATATAAAATATGAAGAAGCATAATTTTGAAAAATGAGCAAAGGGCATGTAAAAAGTGAAATTCCTAATCATATCGCCATCATTATGGATGGAAACGGTAGATGGGCTAAAAAACAGGGAAAGCCTCGTATTTTTGGGCATAGAGAAGGAGTTCGGTCAGTACGAAGAATAACAGAGGCTGCGGCAGAGATAGGAGTAAAGCACCTAACTCTATATGCATTTTCGACTGAAAACTGGAATCGCCCTAAATTTGAAGTTAATGCATTGATGACCCTTTTAGTTGATACGCTAAAAACGGAAATTGATTCTTTGCATAAAAATAATATAAAATTAAATGCTATCGGTGATATTGAATCTTTACCTTTTTTGAGCAAAAGAGCTTTACTAAACGGCATTGAAAAAACGAAGAATAATACTAAAATGACGCTAAATTTAGCATTAAATTATAGTGCTCAATTAGAAATAGTAAAAGCTTCTAAGGCTATTGCCGAAGATGTCAAAAATAATGTATTAAAAGTTGAGGATATTAATGAAAATATCTTTCAATCTAAGTTATACACAAAAGATATCCCCAATCCCGATTTATTAATTAGAACAAGTGGAGAGACGAGAATTAGCAACTTCTTACTCTGGCAAATCGCTTATGCTGAATTGTATTTCACGCCTGTTCTATGGCCTGAGTTTGGAAAAGAAGAACTATTAGCTTCTATAAATGATTTTCAGAATAGAGAAAGAAGATACGGACAAACAAGTGAACAAATTGCAGCTTCTAAAAAACCTTAATTTCGTTCTTTATTATTACAAATAAATTATCTATCAAAATTGAATATATTGATAATGAAAATATTAACAACATTAAAACTACTTTTCCTTTTTTTATTCCTGTCTATTACACACGTTGTGTTAGGACAAGATCAAGTTCAGGAATATGAAATAGGAGGAATAGAAGTTACGGGTGCAGAACATAGTGATGAAAAAGCAATTGTATCTATTTCTGGGTTCAAAGTAGGTAACAAACTCAGAATTCCAGGAACGGAAGTTAGTAGAGGATTGAAAGCACTTTGGGGACTGAAATTATTTACCGATGTTCAGATTTTACAACAAAAAATAATCGGAGAGGTTATTTTTTTAGAAATCAAGGTTAAAGAACGCCCTCGTTTGTCTAAATATTCCTACAAAACAATTAAAAAAACCTTTCATAATGACTTAAATGAAGTTCTGGAAGGAACGCTTTTGAGAGGAGCAATTGTTACTGAAAACTTGAAAGTTCAGTCTAAAAGACAGATTCTGAAATATTTTAGAGAAAAAGGTTTTTACGATACTGAAGTAGAAATTATTGAAAAAGATGCCCCTGGTACTAATCGTGTAAATTTAGTATTTGATGTAAAACGAAATAAAAAAGTTAAAATCCAAGAAATTATTATCACAGGAAATGAGTCTTTTAAAGCTAGAGTTCTACGCAAGAAAATGAAGGAAACTAAGCGTAAAGCTACTTTGTTCAAAAGCTCGAAGTTTGTAGAAAAAGAGTATAAAAATGATAAAAATGCACTTATTGCTTTTTATAACAATAATGGTTTTAGAGATGCCCAAGTAGTAAGAGATTCAATATGGAGAAATGAAGAAGGGGAGCTAATGTTGCAATTGGATATAGTAGAAGGAGACAGGTATTTTTATAGAAATATTACTTGGAAAGGAAATTCAATTTATGATACTCCAACTTTAGCCAAAGTATTAGGCATAGGCAAAGGAGATGTTTTCAATAAAGAGTTGTTAGATACTAGACTGTCTTTTTCTGAAGATGGCCGTGATATATCTTCGCTTTATTTAGATAATGGATATTTGTTTTTTAAAATAGACCCAGTAGAAACCGCTATTCAAAATGATAGTGTAGATATTGAGTTGAGAATTTTCGAAGGACCTCAAGCGACAATAGATAAAGTAGTCATTACAGGTAACGACCGTACTCATGAACATGTAGTTAGACGAGAACTCAGAACTATACCGGGTAAAAAGTTCTCTCGTTCGGACATCATTCGTTCTCAGAGAGAAATTATTAATTTAGGTTATTTCAACCCAGAAAGCTTAGGTATTAATACTCCCGTTAACCCACAACGTGGTACCGTAGATATTGAATATTCATTAGAAGAAAAACCTTCGGATCAGTTAGAGTTATCTGCGGGATGGGGTGGTCAAGGTAGAGGTATTATTGGTACACTTGGAGTAACTTTTAATAACTTTTCTTTGAGAAATATTAAAAACAGAAAAGCTTGGAATCCACTTCCGCAAGGAGATGGTCAAAAAGTATCGATTCGTGCTCAGACTAATGGACGTTTTTTCCAATCTTATAACTTCTCTTTTACAGAACCGTGGTTAGGAGGTAAAAAACCTAGGTCATTTACATTAGGAGGATATTATTCCGTAATTACGAACGGGCAAGACAGAAATAGACCCGGGCATCAACGATTGGGTATTTTAAACTTTTCGGCAGGGTTAGGTACTAGGTTGAAATGGCCTGATGATAACTTTATTTCAAATACAACTATAAACTATCAGCTAATTACTTTAGATAATTATACGTCAGGACAATTTGTTGATCAGAATGGTCGATTAATTACAAATGGTAAGTTTAATAACTTTAGTATTTCTCAAACCATTGCGAGAACAACTATTAATGACCCATTATTCCCTCGTTCAGGTTCTAAGTTTTCTTTGACCGTAAAATTAACACCTCCGTATTCTTTATTTAA
>CALAJP010000001.1 GCA_937922815.1 uncultured Saprospiraceae bacterium | reverse complement strand
TTTATTGTTATGTATTTTATTATAAGGAACTTATGCCAGAGAAGGGATGAATATGAATTGAAAATTAAAACCAGTTTTTTTTATATCTAATTTAGTCCATCCACTTCCGTTAGGGTTGTACGCTACTTTCGTAGAATTTTTTTCTAAAGGGAAAAAGCAAGGAGGACAGACTATATTTTCAATGTTTTTCTGTATTTTATGGCTATGAATATGATAGTGACCTGAAAAAACTATAAATTTTATTGAAGAATATTTTTCAAGAATAGAAATCATTTTGCTTTTATTCCTAATTTGATACTCCTTTTCCATAATTTCAAAATTAAAATCAAGAATGGGGTGGTGCATGAAAATATAAATGATTTTATTTTTAGGACTTGCAATGTTACTGATGTAGTAATCGAGAAAGTTTAAATGTAATTCGTTGATTTGAGAGGAGGAAGTATCCAAGAACAGAATGTTGGTATGGAGGGTTTCAATAAAATCAATATCTTTTGTTAGTGCATTTTTATAAGGAAAACATTGATGTATCATTTTAGTTTTATCATGATTTCCTGCAATTATATAGTAATTAAATGGGTACTGTTCTAATGTCTCTTTTATCCATTGATAGATTTCGATTGAAGGCTTGTCTTTACATAAATCGCCATTGATGATTAGGTTTTTGATGTTTTCCTTAGCAATAGAATCTAATATTCTTACGAAATGAGATTGAGTATTATCTAAAATAGCGTTTTTTGATAATTCGATATGTATATCATTTATAATAGCGATAGAACCTTCCATTTTCAACGTTTGAAATGCATAAAAAAACTCCACTTCCCAAAAGTAAGGAAGTGAAGTTATTTATTGTTTGCTTTATAAATTATTTATCTTTTAGCAGTACCTGTTGGGTTTGTTGCTGCTGCATTATTGTTCATCGTGTACGGTGTGTGATCTGTTGCATCATCAGCTACTGGAGCTACAAGCGGCTTTAATAAGAACGGTGCTGCTGAATTGTCTGGAACAGGTTCAATAGAAATAACAACTGTTTTCCCTGCTAAGTCTGTAGGGAATGTTAACCCTTCAGGCGCATTCATCAAAAAATCTTCTCCTGGGTAATTTGGACCAGTAGAAACAGTTCCACTAAAAGGTGCTGCGTCATCCGCCATACTTGCATCTGTAAATGTTCCTGTAGAAACAGGAGTTTCATCAATTACAGCCCAACCTTCATAAGCCCAACCGTCTGGTAATGTAGGTAGTGATAGACCTGCTGTCATTGGTGCACCTTCTGATGCAGGCAAATTCAACCACCAAACACCGCTATTTTCATTAGTATTATTAGTTCCGTCAGTAGGTGTTGCCAAAATATAATTACCTGTAGCAGTAGTTAAATCAACTCCTAGAGCACTATCGTCACCAACACTTAATGAAGCGTCAGTTCCATCAAAACTTCCAGCTAAAATTTTTGCTTTACTAGGCGCTGGATCGGGATCTACAGTAGGTTCTATTGTCAGAACATATTTAGTTGCACTTTCTAACTGTGTTTTGTCAAGTTCGAAAGTAGTAGCAGATAAAGCTTTTTCAGTGTTTACTGTAAAAGTACCCGTACTTACTGGTTCCCCATCAACGATTATCCAACCTTCGTAAACGTAATCACTTCCTAAATCTTCTAGCCCAGAAATGTCAAGGGTTAAAGTTGCTTTTTCATCAGTAGTAGATGGCTGTTCCGTAGCCGCATCATCATCATTGTTACAGCTAACAACAAATGCACCTAATAGCATTAATAAAAATGCGTTTCTTAATTTGAATTCCATAATAAAATTTAGTTTTTATGTTTAAGGTTTTTATTTACACATAAATTCTAATTCAGAATACAATAGAAAAGGATGGGATATTGAAGTGAAAATTTATTGAGTACTCCAATAAAGAATAACGATTTCATTGCTTTAATTACATCTAAATATACTTAGATGTAAACTGAATTATTTTTTTATTGGAATTTGTATAGTCAAATGTTTGTAGAAATGACTTTTTTAGACTTGTTGATTATATAACTTGATTTTATTTTTTTTGTTGTGTCTAATATGATTTTTTTTAAAAAGTGTTAATTTATTTCTTTCCCATGACTTCGATGCAGTTTGATAATCTTATTTTTGTACATCAAAAATAAACTCAAAATCAATGGATTCATTAACGCAAATGGTGTTAGGTGCTGCCTGTGGAGAGCTAGTTGCAGGAAAAAAAATGGGCAACAGGGCACTGGCTTGGGGAGCATTGGGAGGAACGATACCCGATTTAGATGTTTTCGTGGGAAAGCTGTTTTTTAATGAAATCCAGGCATTTGCATTTCATCGTGGGGTTATGCATTCTCTGTTTTTTGCTGTTTTGTTTCCTTTGCTATTTTCGTACCCCATTTGGAAAGTGTATGATAAGTCTTGGGTTCATGAGCGGAACTATAAACTTATTTTTTTAATTCTTTGGGCTGGGGTAGGAGGATATTTAATTTTTAGTGCCACGAATATTTTTGCGGCTGTTCTTCTGGTCGGACTCTGTATATTTTTCCTTTGGCGGTTTTATTATAGTACTAATAAGTCGGGGACAATTGATAAAACAACTTACAAAGATTGGTATTTACTATTCTTTTTATCCATTTTTACGCACCCATTATTAGATTGCTGTACGGCTTACGGAACGCAATTATTTCAACCTTTTTCTGATTATAGAGTGAGTTGGAATATTATTTCTGTTGTTGATCCCCTTTATACAGTTCCTTTTTTAATTTCATTAATAGTCGTTAGTTTTAGTGTTAGAATATCGAATTTTCGAAGAAAATGGCTAATTTTTGGATTAAGTTGGAGTGTTTTTTATCTTTTTCTTACTTCGATAAATTACTTTTATGTCAAAAATACGTTTAAAAAAAGCTTAGATAAGGCAGGTTATAAGTACAATCGGCTCGTGATTTCACCAACATTATTAAATAATTTTTATTGGAGAGGAGTGGCAGAAGGAGATTCTGAATATTATTATGCAGGGTATTCAATCTTTGATTGTTCAGATTATTTTGAAAACTTCACCGTATTTCCCAAGAAACAAAATATTCCACCCGAATATGCTAATAATAAAGACTTCCAAGTATTGCCTTGGTTCGCTAATGGTTTTTATATAATTTCAGAAATCAATGAAAATAAGTACCAATTTAGTGACTTGAGGTATGGTATGTTTACGGATAAATATACCTCGGATGATAATTTCATATTCACATTCGATGTTGAAAAAGTCAATGGAGAAATTAAAATTTCTGAAAAAGATACACGTCCAAAAGATTCAAAATCAGGAATGAAGATGTTGAAAAGTATTTGGGAAAGGGCCAAAGGAAGATGTGATTAATAACTTTTTTACTTTCCACTTTGAAAATTATAAATAAAACAACTAACTTGCAGTATAATTATTAAAAATGATAATGAATATAACTCAAAAATATTGGTGGCTTTTCGTTAATACAACATCCCAGTTGTGATGGCTGACTAATTATTTAGCTATGTTTTATTCAAAAAACGGCTTATCAGCAATCAGACTGGTAAGCCGTTTTTTTATTTCTAAGAATCTGAACTGAAATTACTTTTAATTATGAACATAAAATCATTTTTACAACAAACCAAAAACATTACTACTTACTCAAAACTAGTAATGGCTGATGTTTTTACGCCAGTTGGAGTTTACCAAAAACTACATCATCATTTTCCTGAAATATTGTTATTGGAATCTAATGATTTTGCCAATGCTGAAAATAGCCATTCCATAATTGCTGTTGACCCGATTGAAACTTTTGAGGTTAGAAATCATGTGCTTACGGTTAAAAATGAGATAGATGAGAATACATTTAGTATTTCTAAACCACAAGAAGTGCCTGACTATTTGAAAATGTTTAAAGACAGGTTTGTAGTATCAGATGAATTCAAACCATTTTTAGGAATCTTTGGCCACAGTAATTTTGAAGCGTATCAATATTTTGACACCCTAAAATTAAATGACCAAAAGAAAAATGATAATATTCCAGACATTCGTTATGGATTTTATAAGTACCTATTGTATTTCGACCATTTTAAAGACGAATTAACAATCCTTGAAAATTGTATAGAAGGAGATGATTCTAAAATGACTGAAATCTTAGATTTGCTGCTCGAAGTTCCAATTTTGGATAATGAGTTCAATTTAGAAGGGGAGGAGTATTCAAATGTAACTGACGAAGAATTCAAAGAATATGTGCGTAAAGGGATTCATCATTGTCAAGTAGGAGATGTATTTCAAATCGTGCTTTCACGTCGTTTTTATCAACATTTTACAGGTAATGATTTTAATGTTTATAGAGCGTTGAGAACCATTAACCCATCGCCATTTTTGTTTTATTTTGATATGGTAGATTATCGAATTTTTGGCTCTTCGCCAGAAAGTCAATTGAATATCAAAAATGGAGTCGCTTCTGTAAATCCTATTGCTGGAACATACAAACGAACTGGAGATAAAGAAAAAGATATGGCTGCTGCCATAGCTTTGCGTGAAGACCCAAAAGAAAATGCAGAGCACATTATGTTGGTCGATTTAGCAAGAAATGATTTAAGCCGCCATACCGATACCGTTATCGTTAATCGTCTCAAAGAAATTCACTATTTCAGCCATGTGATTCATTTGGTTTCTAATGTCCAAGGTCAGTGCCCTGCTGATACGAATGCGATTCGGGTTTTTGCGGATACTTTTCCTGCAGGAACACTTTCGGGTGCACCTAAATTCAAAGCCATTAAGTTGATAGACGAATATGAAAACTGTAGTCGTGGTATTTATGGGGGTGGAATCGGAATGTTTGGGATGGATGGTTCTGTAAATCATGCTATTATTATTCGTTCTTTCCTCAGTATTGATAATGTCTTAATTCGTCAAGCAGGTGCAGGAATTGTAGTTTCATCGAAATTAGAAAATGAGCTTCAAGAAGTGAATAATAAATTGGGAGCATTGAAAAAAGCACTTGTCAATGCAGAAAAAACAACCACCAAAATAATTAATAAATCTTATCCTTATGAAAATATTAGTAATCGATAATTACGATTCATTTACTTATAATTTGGTTCAATATCTTAAAGAAATCACTAATCTTCCGATTACGGTTCTAAGAAATGACCAATTTGAAATTGATGAAATTGCTGAATACACGCATATCATTTTATCTCCTGGCCCAGGAGTACCCCAAAATGCGGGATTAATGCCTCAGGTTATTGAAAAATACCACAAAACACATGCTATTTTAGGGGTTTGTTTAGGGCATCAAGCCTTAGGTGAAGCTTTTGGAGCAGAAATTTATAATCTTGATAAAGTCTATCACGGCATTCAGCATAAAGTTCGTTTAGAAAGTGGTGTTTCTTGTCCTTTATTAGAAGGCGTTGCGGATGGTTTTAATGCGGGAAGATACCATTCTTGGGTGATAAAAGAAGATACTTTACCAACAGATAAGTTGGAAATAACATGTAGAACTGAAGATGGAGCTATAATGGGGATTCAACACAAGGAGTATCCTGTTTATGGATTACAATTTCACCCCGAATCTGTTATGACGGATTATGGAAGGCTGTTTTTGGCTAATTTCTTAGGGTTTAAAGATTTGGAATTACCAATTAATGAGATAGAACGAATGAGAAATATTTGTTGATAAATCAACTTTCCAAATGAAAAAGATACTCTTCTTCGGCATTTTATTTCTGACCGTTTTATTTTCTATTGCTAAATATCAGCAATGGAATGTTAATGAAATTGCCCTTTCCGTATTTACAGCTATTAAAAAAGTGAAAGGGCAGGAGGTGGATTTTTCTTCTTTGGAAAAAGAGTTTTCTGAAGTGAAATTTTGCGAAGATTGGCCTGTTTTGTTAAAAGAATATGTTTCTGAAGAAGGGAATGTAGATTATTTAGGTTTTAAAAATGATAGTCTT